>JBDLJU010000019.1:0-22636 GCA_039714215.1 Chloroflexota bacterium
CTTTCATTCGTGACGGTCGGCTTGTGGTGGCTGGGTTTCTCAATTCCGCTTTGGCGGCATGTGCAGGAACCGGAAGTGGTCAACCAGGAAGAAATGAGCTTCGGGAAAGCGCTGGTTACCGGTTTTGGTGAAATGGCGAAAACTTTTGCCAAGGTTAAAAGATACCCCGAGGCATTTAAGCTGCTGCTTGCTTTTTGGGTCTACAACGACGGGATCGGCACGATCATGAAGATGGCGACGGTCTACGGCAGCGAGATTGGGATCGATTCAACGCTGATGATCGGCGCGCTGGCGCTGGTGCAGTTTGTGGGGATCCCATTCTCGTTCTGGTTTGGCTCCCTTGCCAAAAAATGGGGCACCAAAAACATGATTTTGGCAGGTTTAGGCATTTATGTACTGATCTCGGTTGGCGGCTATTTCATGAACACCGCGCTGCATTTCTGGATTTTGGCTTTCATGGTCGGTCTGGTGCAGGGCGGCACCCAGGCGCTGAGCCGCTCACTCTTCGGGGCGATGATTCCCAAAGATCGCAGCGGTGAGTTCTTCGGTTTCTTCAGCATGAGCGACAAATTTGCCGGGATTGTGGGACCCCTGGTTTTTGCCGGGATGGGCGCGCTGACTGGTTCCAGCCGTTTCGGAATTGTCTCGTTGGTGATCTTCTTTATTGGCGGTGGGCTGCTGCTGCTCAACGTTGATGAGAAAAAAGGATTGGATCAGGTCGCGGGATAATTGCTCAAAAACATTAATTAAAAAAAATCGAGCGGCATGCCGCTCGATTTTTTTTTACCTGGAATTATAAATATTTATTTACAAGATTAGTTTTCTGCAATCTCCACAAGCATTTCAATCAAGGCATCGAAAAGCTCAGGACTGCTGCCCACACCGCGCATCCCTCTGCCGCCGCCATTGGCTTCCCGCTCTGCCTGCAGGGTAGCGATCTGGTCTGGAGTCAGGTCGCCGGGGTTTTCCCCGCCCCCTCTACCCATGCCGCTTCCTGGCACCCCTCCCCCCATTCCACCCATCGGAGAACCGCCATCAGCAGAATCCCCGCCCGCTGGCATCAGGCTGATGCCCAGTTCTGCATAAATGGCTGTCATCTCTTCAGGAGTCAGCTGATTATTCGTGATTGCGTCCAGCTGTTCGGCTGTCATGATTGCCTCAATGCTGTCCACCGCTACCTGGATTTCTTCCTGGGCGGCGGTATCTGAAGTGGATAGGCTTTTTGCCAGCTTCCACAGTGGGATCAGGGTTTCAGCCTGTTCAGCTGAAATCGGATGTCCGGCGTCCTTGAGGGTCAATGAACCGAATAACAACGAATTGAGATTGACTCCATCGCCCATTCCAAAACCAGCTTCAGTTTCAGCAGTGTTTGCTGTGTTATCTGCTTCCCCGCCGCAGGCAGCCAGCAGGAAAACGAGCAGGAAAAGTACAACGATAATATTCTTTTTATTCATCTTGAAAAAACCTCCAATTTGGTTATTCATGCCGTAAGGCTTCAATAGGATCTAGTTGAGCAGCAGAGTTTGCCGGGTAGAACCCGAAGAAAACGCCAACCACTGCTGCGGATGCAAACGCTAATAAGATTGATTCGGGTAAGATCACCGTGCGCATTTCTCCGAGATACCCATACATCCAGGCTCCGCTGATCCCGAGGATCACGCCGATCACCCCGCCGAGCAGGCTGAGGACCAGCGCTTCGGTGAGGAACTGCCAGCGGATGTCGTTCGGGGTTGCCCCCACAGATTGGCGGATACCAATTTCGCGGGTACGTTCGGTGACGCTGACCAACATAATGTTCATGATTCCGATGCCGCCCACGATCAGGGAGACTGCCGCCACCCAGGCGAGCAGCGTACGGAAAGCTTCCGTGGTTGCCTCCTGTGTGGTGATAATGTCCTGCTGGGTCTGAATGGTGAAGGGTAGTTCGTCCACCGAGACATCCTTCAATTTAGCCAGCAGCAGTTCAATCTGCAAGATCACCGGATCAATTTCTGCTTCTGGATCAACCTGCACATAGATCGTCCCGACCATATCGCCCATCACCCGCCCAAACCTCGTGGCGGTGAATTTTTGGAACACCAGGGTGATCGGAATGAAGATCAACGAGTCCATATCCGTGCCGCTGACCATTCCTTTTTCGGCCATCACCCCAATCACAGTTAATTTTGTGGTGCCCACCGTGATCGACTGCCCAATGGGGTCTTCGTCTCCAAAGAAGGTCTGCGCCAGGTCATAACCCAGGACAACCACTTTGGATTTCCGGTCAAGTTCTGTGGAATTGAAGAAACGCCCTGTTTCTAATTGGATATCTCTCACTTCTGGGTAATCCGGGGTGGTTCCCACCAGGGGTACTTCCTCCAGCACCACGCTCCCGGCGCGGACAGTTTCTGCTGCAGACCTTTCCGTTGAAACCCCAACTACTCCGCTGACCCCATCGCTAATCTCATAGGCATCATCGAGGATCAGGATTGGTATATTTTCTTGAGCTGCTCGCCCGGGACTCATCCCCATCGAAACGAACAGCAGGTTGGCACCCAGGCTGTTGATTTCTTCCGCGATGGTCGCTTCTGTACCGGCGCTGATCGAGACCATCACGATCACTGCGGCGACACCGATGATCACGCCCAGCATGGTCAGCATCGAGCGCATTTTGTTCCTGGTTAAACCTACCCAGGCTATTTGTAATACTTTGGTTGCTTTCATTTCTTTTTTCCGTTCTTCCGGCTGCCATTTTGCTTATCTTGCACGATCTTTCCATCCAGGAATCTGATCGTGCGTTCTGCAAATTCGGCAATCTCGGGCTCATGGGTGACCATTACAATCGTGCTTCCCTGCTGGTGCAGTCCGGTGAGGATCTCCATGATCTCTTCACCAGAGCTGGAGTCCAGGTTGCCGGTTGGCTCGTCAGCCAGCAGCAGTACCGGGTCATTGACCAGGGACCGGGCAATTGCTACCCGCTGCTGCTGCCCGCCAGACATCTCGTGGGGCATGTGTTCCATTCTGTCAACCAGACCGACCATTTCCAACATGTTTTCAGCCATTTCCTCGATCTCATCGTCCGTCCACTCCATGCGGCGGTCGTAGATCAACGGCAGGCTGACATTTTCCATTGCGGTGGTGCGGGCCAACAAGTTGTACGATTGAAAGACAAAGCCAATCTTCTGGTTCCGGATTGCGGCTAATTCAACCTTATCCAGCTCGCTGACATCATCGCCCTCGAGAAGGTATTCGCCTTCGGTTGGGCGGTCCAGGCAGCCGAGGATGTTCATCAGCGTGCTTTTTCCTGAACCCGATTGTCCCATAATGGCGATGAACTCCCCTTGATTGATATTCATCGATACCCCATTCAAGGCAGCAACTTCAACATCACCCATCTGGTAAATTTTTGATATATCTTTAATCTGGATCAATGGTTGGGGACCGGTCATTATTCCACCTCTACGATCCCTGTCGAGACCACGTCGCCACGTTCTAACCCTGAGATAATTTCCACGAAGGTAATATCAATTAAACCAACCTCGACCGGGCGCGGGGTGAGATCGCCAGCTTCGTCAACCAGGAAGACCATATAGTCTCCGTCGCCTAAATCTCGCAGTGCTTCTACCGGGATTACCAAAACATTGTCTGCCCGTCCTGCAATCACTTCGATCGCGGCGTTGGAACCAATCACGAAGGAGTGGTCTAGTTGATCGCTGGTGAGCTCCAACTGGACTATTGCCCGTACGACAGACACATTCTGTTCGGTCAATAGTTTGGGGTCAATCTCGGTGATAAATCCAGAAAAAACATCATCTGGGTAGGTGTCAAAAATAACTTCAACCTCATAATCGAGGTCAATCTTGTCCCAATCTGTCTCATCGAGATAGACTTCGAGATAATATTGGCTTAAGTCTGCGATAGTGACAACTGACCCCGAGGCATTTTCCCCGACCTGCCCACCCACGGCGAGTACTGTACCGCTGAAAGGCGCATACAACATGGTTGCATCGAAATTGTACTGCGCTTTCTGCAGATTTAAGATTGCGCTCTCTAATTTAACAATGTTTGAACCGCCAGCACCCGCGGGGATCTCACCTAACTTAATCGCTTCCAGGTATTCGTTTGCTGCGTTCAGGTTAATTTCTGCAATCGCCAGGGCGGTGCGCGCCTCATTAATCGATGCTTCTGAAGGTGGCCAGATCTCAGTGGTGCAGGTGCGGTCGCGGCCTTCACCCTCACACACCTCGGTTTCGAAGACAGTGGGCACGTATTCATTTTTGTAATAATATTGAGAAGAGGTCAGGCTTTTTTGCGCATACACCAGATCGTTTTGCGCCTCAAGGATTGATTCTTCATTGCCTTCGGCTTCCGCGGTGGCAAGCGCTTCTTCCGCGGCGGCGGTCCTTTCTTCCCAGGTCAGCACTGAGCGGCTGATCAGGTATCCTAAGGTATCCCAGGTGTCATCTTTACTCTCTTCAGCAGCATAGACTGCTTCTTCAGCGCCTAAGATGGCAGCTTCAGAAACCATTTCAGAGTAATTTCTTTCAGCTTCAATCAGGCTGATCTGAGCCAGGGTGTTATCAAGCGTGGCCAACAGCTGGCCTTCTTCAACCTGATCGCCGACGGAGACCAGCAGGGATGTGATCTGCCCGCTGCTTCGGAATACCAGGTTAAGCTCCGACGGGGCGATCAATGTGCCAGAACCAGAAGCAGAGACCAACAGGTCGTTTTGCCGCACGGTGGCGGTTTGCATCGGCGCGGCCTCCGCTTCGACGGTTTCTTCACCGCCAATCTGGAATAACCCGTAAACCACTACGGCTGCCAGCACCACCACTGAAATGATCATCCAGGTGGTTTTCTTTTTCTTCGCTTTCTGATCCCGTCTGGTTTCTTTTGCTTTGGTTTTGTTTGATTCGGGCATAATTCAAATCTCCTTTGCCGAAATTCTGCAGTCGAATTTTATTTTCTTCAAGTTTTCGTTATCAAGATAACAGTTTCGGAGCTTTTTTTGTAGTGACCGCAATCACCACCCCTCTTTGGGCGATATGACCGCAGTCATAGGGATACGTGATTGGAGTAAATATTCGCTGTTCTGCAATTATGGTAGGATGGTGGCATGAAACCACGAAAATTAGAACCCGGCATCTTACAGGTTTTCCGGCTGTATGCGATCCTGCGCATCTTGTTGGTGGTCCTGTCTTCAATTGCCGGGAATTTCTTCTCCCTATCCCTTCGGCCCGGCAGCGGTCCCAACCGGTTGCCGGAAAGCGATCCGGTTTTCTCTGTATTGATCATTGGGATTGAAATGGGAGTCTTGTTGGCTTATCTCTCAATCCCGTGGTTCCAACGGAAATTGAAGGGCGCCTTCCTTCCTATTGGGCTGATTTTTGCTTCAGCCGTTATCCTCACAGAACCACTGATCTCTGTGCATTACGGCCAGATCTGGTCTGCGGAACCATTCTTGTATCTGCTGGTGATCTTAATCGCCTGGCAGTATGATTTCATCTGGGTACTGGTGTTTGCTGCCGCTGCGATCGGGTTTGATTTTCTGATCCGACCAAATGAAATTGTCCAGCGGCAGCTTTCTGAAAACATGGTTGAGATTAACATGGGGGTTTATCTGGCCGGGAAAAACTTTTTACGAACCGCGTCGTTTTTGATCATCAGCTTTGTGGTCACCCATCTGAGTAAAGCCCAGCGCACCCAGCGCGATGAACTGATCAAGGCCAACCGGAGTTTGCTCCGGCATAATGTTACCCTCGAGCAGCTAACCATCAGCCGAGAACGCAACCGCCTTTCGCGAGAACTTCACGATACCCTTGCGCACTCGCTCAGCGCGATGACTGTGCAGTTGGATGCGATCACCACGATCTGGGAGCAAATCCCAACCAAGGTGCAGGGGATGTTAACCACCATGCTGGAGACCACCCGATCAGGGCTGGATGAAACCCGGCGAGCGCTGCATTCGCTGCGCGCTTCCCCGCTGGAAGATATGGGGTTATCCATGGCGGTTAATATGCTCGCAGCAGATATCGCTGAACGCTACTCATTGAGTTACCAGCACCAGCTTGAAACCAAACTGGAATCGCTTTCACCAGAAATAGAGCAGTGCTTCTACCGGGTAGCCCAGGAAGCGCTTGAGAATATCGCCCGTCATGCTGAAGCCGAAAATTTTACAATCAGCCTGAGAATAATCTCGGATGAGCTGGTTTTAGAAATTTCGGATGACGGCATCGGTGTCTCTGAAACCGACCTGGCCCAAGATACAAGGTTAGGAATCAAGGGAATGCAAGAACGGGCAGAGCAGATCAATGCTGCCCTGGATATTGAAGGGAAACCGGAGCAGGGCACCACGGTGAGATTGGTCAAGGGAATCAAACAATGATCAAAGTATTGGTTTGTGATGATCAGGTGGTCGTTTGCGAGGGGCTTGAGATGATCCTCAATTCCGACAAAACAATCGAAGTGGTGGGGATTGCGCATGATGGCTACCAGGCATTGGAATTGGTCGCTGAGAAGAATCCGGACATCGTGCTGATGGATTTAAAAATGCCGGGGATGAACGGCATCCAGGCCACCCGAGAAATTCAAAAAGGATTTCCCCAGGTGAAGGTCCTGGTGCTGACTACTTTTGGAGAAGATGAATGGGTTTTCGACGCGATCCAGAGCGGCGCGGTGGGTTACCTGTTAAAAGGAACCCCGCGTCAAGAGCTGATTCAGGCGGTTAAAGGCACCGCTGAAGGCCGCTCTCATATTGACCCGGCAGTTGGGGGGAAAATCTTGTCACATGTTGCTAAGAGCACACAACAAAAAAATACCACGATCAACAGCGAGCTAAGCGAGCGGGAATTGGAGATTCTGGTGCTGATCGCCCAGGGGCTGACCAACGCCGAAATCGCAGAGAAGCTTTTCCTTACCAAAGGCACTGTGAGAAATTATGTCAGCGCCGTTTTGACCAAGTTACAGGTGGAAGACCGTACTCAGGCAGCCATCCTGGCAGTCCGGCATGGGCTGGTGGATTGAAATAAAATCAATTCTAGGAGAATTTCACAGTCTGGTCGTGACATTTATCGAGATTAGATCGAATAGGTTTTTGGTACAAACAAACGCCATAACGTTTCTTCGCATCTTTGCTGCGTCCGCGGCGCTCAGAATGACCTTGCTATATTTCTCATGCCGATGCTCCTGCATAGGCACACAAGAACGAAACCCAAATTTATTGTCATTCCGAGGGAGCGCAGCGAGCCGAGGAATCATTATTATCCCTTTAGGGAGTTGAGGACGGCCAGGCGCTCGGGCTGATTCCTGAGAATCCTGGCGAGTGACCAGAGATTAACTGATCGAGGTAGCATTTCGGACAAGCTTCAGCTAACATTACAATTTTGATAAAGATTCGGAAAATATCCGAAAATTTGATAAAATGACTTTATAATATAGGTAGCATTAAAGTTATGATCAAGTTGATTGTGGAAAAAGCGAGAAAATAAGATGAAGGTAGCAAGTAAATTAATTCTGATTGGCTCTTTTGTGGCAATCTTACTTGGAGTGACTGCCACAGTTTTCTTTTGGGCGTACGGCGCGCAGGGTAGTGAAATTTCACAGCTGACCGCTCAACTGAGCGAAATCAGCGGTGATGTGCAGGCAAGTTCTCGCCTGGATTCGCCATTCGAAACTGCGCTGGAGGGGATGAGCCTGGAACCCGGCGGGCAGGTCGTTACCGGTAATGATGGGCGTGCCAGGGTGGATTTATCCAGCGGAACGATCATCCGCGTGTCTGAAAATACTTTTTTTGAAATGGAATATTTGGAGAACACCGCTGAAGGTCCTTTCACCCGCTTGAAAGTTGGCGCCGGGGAAGTCTGGGTAATTTTATCGGGCGGTTCTCTGGAAGCCGATACCCCCGCTGGGATTGCTTCGGTGCGCGGCTCATACATGAGCGTCGCGATCGACCCCGAGCTGGAACAAGCTTTTATCACCTGTCTGGAAGGCAATTGCTTTATGACCACCTCTGCAGGAATGCTCTCAATGACTGCCGGGGACACCGCCAGCGTGAAAGACCTGATGCTGATGCCTGAGCAGGGTTACATGACCAAAGCGATGGTTTATTATTGGATTGAGAATAATCCGGAAGCCACTCAAATATTGCCGGCGGTGACCGCCACCGTGCGGGCGTCGCTGCCCGAGGTGGTGCTCCCTGACCTGGCATGCCTTGAAGACAACAGCTGTGTGGAATACTGCCTGCCTGGAGACTGGGATGTATCTGCCGGGAAGATCCCGGCGTTGAACCAGATCCCCAGTGACTGCATTGAAGGATTGTTCTCGTTTGTCTGGCAGGGAGTCAACCCGGAGACCTTCTTTGTTTGCCTGGCGGTGGGGGGCAGCCCGCAGGCATGTGCCAATAACTCGGTGCGCCGCGTGTTTCCGATCACCCTGGAGGAAGGCGAGCAATCCGTGGTGAATTTACCGGAACTGAGCTGCCTGGCAACCGACAGCTGTGCGACTTACTGCGTCCCGCAGGGTTGGAATCCGAACTCGGGACAAATGCCCAGCCTTGGTGATATCCCGCCGGACTGCCTGCTGGCAGCAAGCTCATTGATCATCCAGGAGGTTGACCCATGGCTGTTCATGCAGTGCGTCTATGTCTATGGTGACGTTGAGGGCTGTGCTGAGGCAGCGGTTGAAGAGTAAAAAAGGATTGAAATACCAATAGAAAATCGCCCTGATGTTTTCATCGGGGCTTTTTTTTGATCAACCGATGTTTGAAAATGGTTCTGGGGAGTATCGGTAAAATCAAGCCCGGTTTTCTACTCGAAAATTGAGGATAAGGTAAAATAAAAGGGATGAGTGAAACTAAACTTCCTTCCGCCCGGATTTTGGGTATCGAGACCTCGTGTGATGAAACCGCTGCCTCTGTGGTAGAGGACGGGCGCATTGTGCTCTCAAATGTGGTCGCTTCACAAGCGGAACTGCATGCCAAATACGGCGGGGTATTCCCCGAAGTGGCCTCGCGCCAGCATATCAAGACGATCTACACCGTGGTCGATGAAGCATTGGCCCAGGCACACCTCTCGCTGGACGATGTTGACGCGATTGCCGTTACTCAGGGACCCGGGCTGCCTGGCTCCCTGGTGGTGGGCCTGAACATGGCGAAGGGTTTGGCGCTGGGCAGCGGGAAACCGTTGATCGGAGTGCATCACCTCGAGGGGCATCTGTACTCTGGATGGTTGGATTCCTCGGAGGACGGGGAAGAGTTGGCTGCTGAACCTGAATTTCCACTGCTGGCCCTGCTCGTCTCTGGGGGACACAGCGAGCTGGTGCTGATGACCGACCACCTGACCTATCAACGCCTGGGCGGTACGCTGGATGATGCCGCGGGGGAAGCATTTGATAAGGTCTCTCGCTTGCTGGGGTTGGGTTACCCGGGTGGTCCCCGCATCCAGGCTGCCGCTGAAGGGGCAAACCCGAGCGCGTTTAAATTCCCACGGGCCTGGTTGGAGGGTACCTGGAATTTCTCATTCAGCGGACTGAAGACCGCCGTGCTGCACCAGGTGCGCAAGCTGCGCGCAGAACTGGGCGAAAATGAAGAAGATCAGAATGTTGATCTTCCCATCGCAGACCTGGCAGCCAGCTTCCAAATGGCGGTGGTGGACGTGTTGGTCACCAAGGCGCGTTTTGCTGCCCAGGAGTTTGGCGCTAAAGAGCTGCTGGTTGCAGGCGGTGTTTCCGCAAATCAGGCGCTGCGTGAGTGGATCTCCACAGATACACCCGGGCGGGTGCATCTCCCTGCGATCCAGTACTGCACCGACAACGCTGCAATGATCGCTGCCGCGGGGTATTATCGTTTTGCGCACGGCCATTCCAGCGAGCTCTCGATGGATGCGAAACCGACCTGGCCGTTGAGCGAGCTGTAGATTTTTCGATCATTCAACGCCCAAATCTAAGGGGAAATCGGTAAAGCTGTACTATAATTACCCCTACAATGACGCACTTAAACACACCGCTAAAATTGATCACATCCCATTCCAAATTGGTAGATTTGTGCAAGCGATTGCTGTCCTTCCCGACTGTAGCAGTGGATACCGAGTCGAACAGCTTGTTCGCTTACCGGGAGCAGGTTTGCTTAATTCAATTTTCGACCCCTGAGAAAGATTATTTGGTTGACCCGCTGGCGATTGGGGATATCTCTCCTTTGGAAGAGGTTTTTGCCAGCGAACAAACCGAGAAAATTTTCCACGCGGCGGAATATGATCTGCTGACGATGACCCGCGATTTTGAATTCAACTTTTGCAATTTATTCGATACCATGCTGGCCGCACGAATTGCGGGGAGGAAGAAGATCGGCCTGGGCACATTGCTCGCAGAAGAATTTGACGTGCAGGTAGAGAAGAAATATCAGCGAGCCGATTGGGGGAAACGACCGCTGCCGCCTGAAATGCAGTTGTATGCCCGGCTGGATACCCATTATTTGATCCGCTTGCGGAATTTGCTTGATCAGGAGCTGAGCAAATTGGGGCGCAGAGAATTGGCCCAGGATGATTTCGTGCGATTGTGCTTTGTTAACGGGACTGTGCCTGAACCGCATGGTGTCGATGTCTGGCGGATCAATGGCGTGCGCAGTTTGAGCCCGCAGCAGGTCACCATTCTGCGCTACCTGGCTGAATACCGGGAAGACGCTGCTCAGAAGCAGGACCGCCCGCTGTTTAAGGTAATCGGTGATCGCACCCTGGTTGCCGTGGCAGAAGCCCAGCCCAAAAACCTGAATGAACTTTCCCAGATGCCGGGAATGAGCCAGCGTCAGGTGCGGCGTTACGGAAAGGCAATGCTGCATGCGGTGAGAAAAGCTGAAGGAGATAAGCCCAGCTACCGCAAACGCCCCCCGGCAATTGATGAAAAAGTGCTGACCCTCATCGAAATTCTGAGGGAGTGGCGCAAGGTGACCGCCCGCAGCCAGGGAGTAGAGTCGGATGTGGTGCTGCCGCGGCAGCTGCTGGAGAAAATTGCCCATCAGCAGCCGGTCAGCAGGGTGCAGTTAGATGAGATCTTGACAGAATCCCCATGGCGGAAAAAACATTACAGCGAGCGGATCTGGTCTGAGATAGAGAAAGTATTGCCCTCTTAAGTTCGTCTGAAAAATAAATCGGGAAAACTATCCGGTTGTTGAAAGCGAGATTTTTCCATGGATATTAAATTTTGGGGCGCTGCCCAAACGGTTACCGGCTCGGCGCATTATCTGAGCATCAATGGACACAACATCCTTTTAGATTGCGGTTTGTATCAGGGGAAACGCAAGCTGGCCGCGCAGATTAATCGTGAGTTTGCCCTCCCACCGGCTGAGCTTGATGCGGTGATCCTCTCCCATGCCCATATTGATCATTCTGGCAACCTGCCTAACCTTTATAAGTTGGGCTATCAGGGCCCGGTGTATGCGACCTCAGCGACGACAAACCTGGCGAAATTGATGCTGATGGATTCGGCGCATATCCAGGAATCTGATGTGCGCTATGTGAACAAGCGGCGGATTAAGCGTGGGGAAACGCCTGTAGAACCGCTGTATACCACCGCCGATGCGGAATTATGCCTCGATTATTTTGAACCCAGGGAATTGAGCGTACCCTTTGATGTTGCCCCTGGCGTGGTGGCGCGCTTCGTTGAGGCGGGGCATATTCTCGGATCTGCAGCAATCGTTTTGGATGTGGAAGAAAAAAGCGGGGAAAAGAAACGCCTGTGGTTTTCCGGCGATATCGGCCGGCGAGGTATGCCCCTGTTAGAAGACCCGATCCTCCCCACCGACACCGATTACTTGATCATGGAGTCGACTTACGGGGATAAATCACATGCTTCGTATAAACAGGCCTGCGAACAGCTCACCAAAGTGATTTCGGAGACGATCAACCGCAACGGAAAAGTGATTATCCCTGCTTTTGCAGTTGGCCGTACTCAGGAGCTTGTCTATGCGATCCACCGGATGATGGATGCTGGTGAGATTCCTTCTGTGCCGGTGTTTGTGGACAGCCCATTGGCGGTGAAGGTCACGGATGTGTTCCGTTCTCACCCAGAGTATTTTGACGAGGAAGCGCTGAAAATGCTTAGAGAGGATGCTCACCGGGCAGTGCTGGGCTTTGATATGCTCACCTATATCCGCTCGGTTGATGAATCTAAAGAGCTGAATAAGCGCGATGACCCGATGATCATTATCTCCGCTTCGGGGATGATGG
Organism: Chloroflexota bacterium; assembly: GCA_039714215.1. Classification (GTDB taxonomy): domain Bacteria; phylum Chloroflexota; class Anaerolineae; order Anaerolineales; family UBA11579; genus UBA11579. The sequence continues at coordinate 12,195 of JBDLJU010000019.1, forward strand.
AGGTTGGGCGGGTGCTGCACCACCTGCGCCATGCAGTCCACGATCCCAACAGCACGGTGCTGATTGTTTCGTGGATGGCGCCCCATACCCTCGGCCGCCGGTTGGTTGAAGGGCAGGAGCAGATCAAGATTTACGGCGAGGTCTATGATCGCAAGATCCAGGTGGCGCGGATCGACGGCTTTTCAGCGCATGCCGGGCAGGAATTGCTGGTCGAATATGCGCTTAATCTCAAGGGCAGGGTGCAGGATGTGTTCTTCGTCCACGGTGAGGAGCGCGGTGCGCTTCCATTGATGGAAAAGCTGCGTGAGCAGGGGATGGAGAACTTGCATTATCCGAGCAAACGCACGGTGTTCACCGCCTGAGGGCTTATCTAGCATCCGCTTGCAGATGAGGGCGAACAAGGTATAATACCCTGCGGTAAAGTATTACCATGGAGAGGTGCCAGAGTGGACGATTGGGGCGGTCTCGAAAACCGTTGTGGTCTTAGGGCCACCGTGGGTTCGAATCCCACCCTCTCCGCTGAAAGAACGAGCGATAAGCTCGTTTTTTTTGTTTAATTACTCTAACGCCCGCCTGATTTCCTCCCAAATATTCTGCAAACCTTTTTTGTCCACCCATGCTTTAATATACCTGATTTCTAATTTCTCTCCCATTACCTGGAGGATCGACCCGATATCGCGGATGTGTTTGGTTTGATGGCTGATTGAAAAATAAATCAGCTTGTAAATGATCAGGTCTTCGGGTGAATGCACATAGACCAGCCCGATCTGACCTCCAAAATCGACCTGTTTCCGGCGCTCGAAGGCGGTCTGGCGCAGCTGGTCCCCCGGTCGGATGGGAAACATCTCGGCTTTGAAGCCGCTGGCTCTGTGGATGGCGTTGATCGGCAGATCTGTGCGGGTATCAAGCAGGTTCTCAAGGATGATTTCAGGGGGGAGGTAGATTTCAATATTGTGCAACTGTTCGGAAAGAATTTGACATTTTTCAGCAGGCAGGTTAATCACCAGGTCAATATCCTGGGTGGCGCGCGGTTCGCCCCATGGCCAGACAGCAACTGCGCCACCGATCAGATATTCGATCCCGGAATTATTTAAGACAGCGATGATTGATTTTAGAAATCCCTCGAAACTTAAGATGTTTTTCGGCATTATTTGCCCACTCCTGCGGAGACTCTTTTTCCCAAATCAATGATCGAGGATGCCTGATAAAATTTTTGGGCAGGGGAGATATGTCTGTAGATCTCAATCTGTCGAGGATCGAGTTCGCCCAGTGCTCCAGCGATTGATTTGATGAGGTTTGGGTGAAGGATAGGCTCGCCAGCCAGGTAGTATCCCGCGGATTGGGTATCCCGGCTGTATTTCAGCTGGAACCCGGCTTTGCTGAATGCGGTCTTGACCAGGCGCATATCCCGATAAAAGGCGTCTTTCCAGGCTTTCTTCCCAAAACAGGCTTTGCCCAAAATCATCTCAACTCGATTGATGAGCTGTTGGCGAGTTAGATAGCGTTCCTGCCAGAGGATATTGAGCAGCGCAGCTCTCCTGGCGGTGACCAGATCGCGTTGGCGGGCGTCCAACAAGAGGGCCTGGGCAGCGCTGGGAGGGAGCTGGTGAATGGTGTCCATATTGATAATTTACAATACTAAACCTGATTTGTCAATCAGGTTTAGTATTGTGGAATTCGAGGTTATTATTGAAGAATAGACCCCAAGGGTTCTAAAAACCCTTGGGGTCTGTTTGTGAAATTATTGTTCAGCGAATGTGTCGACTATAGGTTTTCGTCGAAGAAGGTGATCACGTGCTGGCTGTATTCTTCTGGGTAGTCACGGTAGAGTTCGGCGTGGTCGCAGCTGCTCATGATCCAACTCTCGGCGTGGGGGGCGGCTTCAAGCAGTTCTCCGGGGTGGGACATCGGGACCATATCGTCTTCAGTGCAGTGGATGATCAGCATGGGGCGGGGTTCGGCTTGGGCGATCTCCGCGGCGGGGTTGACATCTGCCAGGCTGTAGCCGTACATGATGCGGTTCATCAAGAGTACTCCCGGCAGGAAGAAGTTGGGCAGGCCGCTCTCGTTCTGCCACTGTTCCTCTACAATTGGATAAAATTCAGCAAAGGTGCCCTCGGTGACGACCGCACCAATGGCTTCGCTCTCTGCCATGGCCCCGTTGGCGGCAGCCCCGCCCAGGGAAATTCCGACCACCCCGATGTTGCCTGGTTTGAACCCTTTATTCAGTAGGAAGTCAACTGCGCCGAGCACATCGCGGCGCTCATAGACACCGAATGAGTAGCGGGCCTCATCGCTGTCGCCGTGGCCTCGCACATCGATCGCTAAAACGGTATAGCCAGCTTTATACAAATCAGCCTGAAAGGCGACGATGGTGCCCGATTCGGCCCACTGTTTGCTGGCATCGCGACCGTGCACGATGATGACGGCTTTTTCGCTCCCCGGGTGGGGGAGGTACCAGGCGGCGATTTGGAGTTCATCAATGGTGGCGTGGAAAGTTACTTCCTGGTAATCGATTCCGAAGTCTTCCGGAGTGTCACAGTAGTAATCGTGATCTCCGATTGCGGTAACCTGGCTGATTGCGTAAGCGCAGATACCGAGATAGGCGATCAGCAGGAAGAGCAGGACGATGATTGCGATCTTCATTATTTTCCCCCAAGGATTGGTTGAAGTTTTTTCCGACATGGTTTTTTCTCCTTTATTTGATCGAAGCGGAGCTTCGATTTAATCAAACAAGAGTGATTGCACCCTTGTTTGATTCTTGTTACTCTGTATAGACAGTCTCGCAGAGCAAGACTGCCAAATCAAGCAGGGTACCTGCCAAAAACTGCCAAATTGGTTTGACGGTTGAGTTTTGTGATTGTGTGAATCGATCGTCTTTGAGCAGAGTTGCGGGAAGGTTGGTTTACTGCATTTCTTCCAGGGCGCGGGCCACAGAACGCAGGGCAGCCCGCCTGGTGCGATTAAAGGTGCCTTCAGAGATGTAGAGGGCAGCCATGATTTCCCGGTTGAGCCTATCTTCGAAGTAGGCCCATTGGAGGATCAAGTATGGGTGCCATTCCCGCGGCGGTGGGTCTCGCGAGGGTTGATCTGCAGGGCGGAGCTTGTCGACAACGGATTCAAGCAGCTGGTAGACGGATTTGCCGCGGTCGATATGGGTGTTGGCCTCTTCTGGCAGCATCTGCTGCACGATCCACCGCTGGGCAAAGTCTGAGTTTCCCAGGTAAGCGTAGTCGAGCACATTGCGGAGCAGGTCCTCAATGGTTTTTGGCGAGATTTCGGTGCTGACCGAGACAGGTGAAGTATGGATCGCCTGGATCAGTTGAGTGGCTTCGGATATTAACTCACCCTGAACGTGGATGTTCGAAATTGTTTCTGCGATCAAGTCGCAGGCTTCAAGCAGCAATTCTTGGTCTTCCTGAGGATATTCAACCCCATTGACCGGACAACCAACAATGACCGCTCCGATTTGATCAGGTTCTTCATATAAAGGTACCAAAAGGGCAGCATCAGATAACGACTGGAGAAGGTGATTGGGCTGCAATTGGAGCATGTCATCGGCTTTTAAGCGTGCGGTGTTAGGATTGGATTTGTTGTTCCAGTTGAAGGATGACGCCAGATGACTATGGTTGCCTTCAAACAAGAAAATTGTCCCGTAGGTAGCGCGGATGGTGGTGCAGATGGAGTGCAGCATGATCTCAAGGGTTTCTGCGAGCTGTTGGCTGCCATTTAATTGGGTCAGCTTTTGCAGTTCAGTGCGTAATTGGCGTTCTTCTTTGCGAAAAAAAATCTTTTCCAGGTATCGACGGGCGAAATCGACCAAAGAATGGGAGATGATCGCCAAGATGGCGACAAAGATATAGGACGAACTTGGTATGTGGAATAAGCGGATCGCGATCCAGGTGAAGAGCAGATAGACGATTAAAATTGCCACGGTTACGGAGGCGTTATAGATCAAATCTCTGCGGATGAGGCGACCCTCAATTAGTGCTGAGTAACGAGCAATGCTGTAACCAATCATCAGGATAGTACCGGCCAATAAAACCGTATTGATTGCTCTGGGAATTGAGATTTCATCAACCAGCACCAATAGTGAGACTGGTCCGGTCCCTCCTGCCAGGCAAGTTGCGACTGCGAGCGATGTAAATTGCTTGCGGATAATTGGAGAGGGGGCTGATTTGGCCGCAATTACCAGGTTATAGATACAAATCCCAGCCAGTACGGTTAAAAGAGACATGAAAACTGAGTAATAGATCCCGGGTCGTAAATAATTTAATTGCAGCGGATCTCCAGCTGCTTCAGTGAACATCAGGGAGGTGTTGAGTTGTACATAAATTGCTACTGCGGCGATCAGGTAGACGGCCACAATTTGAACGATTTTCCAACTGGAGGGCTTTTTCTCTCGGAGCAAGACAGTGATGTGGTGCCAAAAAGCGACCGCGGGGGTGGCCAACCAGCCGTTTAACCAGCCCCCCATGCCGGTGGCGAATACTTCTGGTGACCAGAACGGGAAAAGAACTATTTGCCAGGTTTGAATTGTATCGGGAATTGGCGGGGGAGTGATCGCCATCAGCATGTTGAGGAAAAATCCGCTGATCGACCAGAGGGAGAAACCAGTGAGCCAGGAAACCAAGCGCCTGGGGCTGTGAGAGACTACATAAAACCCTAACCAGATGCCCAGAGTAAGCGCCAGGAGGTTTAGGAGATAGGTTAATTGTTGGAGAACGCCCATTTCTCTGCAATCGGGGGGCAGAATGAAATCGGAAACGTTACAATCACTATACAATGATTTGATTGATTAATCAAACCGTTTGGGTGCGGTGAGTGCATCTGGGTTAATATTGTGCAGAGCCCCCAAGGATTTTCGAAACCCTTGGGGGCCTTGGTTGTCGTTGTTTTTTGAGCTCAGCTAGCGCTCAATAGGATTGATCAGGGTGCGTAGGTCAGGTAGTCGAAGGTGACCTGGTTGGGGTTGAAGTAGGTTACCCTGATCCAACCGTAGTAGCAGTCTCCATCTCTGGTGATCTTGAAACTGCGGTAGCCTAACAGGATGCTGTCATCAAGGTAGAAATAGTCATCCTCAGGCTGAGCGGTGTTTTCCATACAATCTCCCCTGTCCATTTCGGAGGCCCCCCATCCTCCCCAGACCAATCCTCCTTTGGCCCACAATATCTTCTGTAAACCGGCAACGTAACAAAATGAGGCATTCGGGTCGGCTGCGGTGACCACGTTTCCAGTCACGAGGTCAAAGCATTCATTCTCGCTTATCGTGACCTGGTCTGCTTCGCTGAAAAAGGATTGAAGGATGTGTTCTTCTGGAATTCTGATTACACGTGCTTCGTAGATCGGTGGGGCTGGCTCTTGTTCGAGGATATTGCGCTGATAAGTTCGGGGCAGGCGTGGCCGGGGTGCGGGTTGTGGTTGGTCAGCTTCATCGGCGAAGACGGTGTGGGTTGAGGGAATGGTTGTGAACAATACAGCAGTGATGATCGCTGCAGTGAGTATTTTTGTGATCGGTTTGGTTTTCATTTTTCTCTCCATTTTTATCGGGGGCAGGTCTGATAACCTGCCCCCTGGTCTTGAAATCAGGCTGGTTTCAGGGTGCGTAGGTCAGGTAGTCGAAGGTGATTTGATTGTTATTGAAGTAGGTTACCCGCACCCAGCCGTAGTAGGTATTGTTCCCATCAGTGACTTTGAAGCAGCGGTAGTTGAGCAGCGTGGATTCAGTAATGTAGAAGTAATCTGGGAAGTTGGTGCTGCCCATGCAGGAGGCTTTGGTCAGTTCGCTGCTGGCAGAGTCTCCCCAACCGAGGCTGTTCTTGCCCCAGAGGATCTTGTCGTTCCCGATATCATATTTGAAGTGGGCGGCACTGCTGCTGCAGGAGACTTCGGTCCCGTTGATCAGATCAAAACATTCGTCTTCACCCAGGGTGACCTGGTCAGCTTCGCTTTCCACGAAAAGGCTGGAAGCTGGGATTGCGGTGACAACTGGCTGGGTGTTGGCCGGTCCGGTGACATTCGGGGTGCCCAGCGGCATGGCGGTCAGGTTAGCCCCAGGAGGATTGCCTGCTGCGGTGGGTTGGACAACTTCGATCACCACCCTGAGCGGGTTATTCGCCTGGCCGTCCATACCGAAGATTTCACCGCTATCTGATAAGAGCTTCCAGAGGGATACGTAGCTGTCCTCGGTGGCGGGGGCGGTCATCGGCAGGGTGACAAAGTAGCTGCTGCCCGCTGCGACGGTACCGGAGAGCGGAGTGGGATTGCTGGCTCCAAGCTGGTCACCAGCGGTCAGCACTACGCTGTAATCCGAGTTCCATTCGCAGGTGCCGGTGTTTTTGATCTCCCAGCGGGCGACAAAATCTTCACCCGGACCAAATTGGGATCCGGCGGGGATGCTGGGGCTGCCGACCAGACTGGCGCGGTTGGAGCAGCTGTTCTGCCCAGTCTGGTTATTTCCCTGGTTGCCGGGGTTTTGGTTTCCATGGTTGGCGGCAGGTGCCCCGGTCTGGGCTTGCTCGTCTTCAGGGACCAGGCTGTCCTCAGGCGGTGACTGGGGGGAGCTTTCTGCTGCAGCCCCAGCGGGTGCTGAATTGTCGCTGAAAATACCAGTCAGGCTGCAAGCCATCTGGAGGCCGAATAACACGATCAACACTGCTGTCAGGGTTACAACTGGTTTCGTCCTCATCTTATTTCCTTTCACTTCATTCGTTTACCGATACCTGGATTGAAATCTGTATGTAGCTAAAGCATAACCATGCTGTGTAATGGGTTTATTTTCGGCTTGTAAAAAGGAGATTAACTCTTTTAAATCGACCTGGCCCCGTTCTGCGGGGCCAGGAGGGAGGCGTTGGAACCTGAGGATAAAAAAACACAAACGCCCCAAACAGGGCGTCTGTGTTGATGCCTAGAGATCAGCGATCTATTTAGTTTGTAGATTGAAAGCTGGTACTTATTAAATTTAGACTGCTTCGTCCTCAGTTTGTTGGATCATGTTTTCCAGGATGAGTTCTAAGGCAATCGTGTGGCTGCATCGTCCTCTACCAATAAAATAATCGCAATCGCATTGCCAGCTGCCATCTGAATATTCAACCGTATGGGGGTTATTCTTACCCTCGAACTGCACGGTGAATGCTTTGAACTTGATCCTGTCTTTTTCTTCGGCGTACTGCTTGGCTTTGGCGAACTTGCGAATCATCCCGTTGTCCATAATTTTTGTATCTCCTTTGCTAATAGAGTAAACAAAAAAGCACGCGAACTCGACGCGTGCTTCTATATCCTGATGAAAGAGGTATTTGGTTGTCTCACTTTTACTCGCATAATGCGTGTACCTCCGGGTTGCTACTAGTATAGCTGGTGTTTGTATTCCAGTCAACTAAGATTTTAAAATCTCGTGAAATAATTTCAATAGATAATTAAACCCGGCTGACCTTGGCAATCATTTGCTGGCGGAGATGTTTTACTTCCTCGATGCTTTCACCAATGATCAGATACCCGAAATAACCCTGGTCGAGCATGGATGCGAGCATCACGATCACCCCGCGCTCCTCGCCGGCGATCGGGTAGAGCAGATCACCGATCGCGTCTTCGAGAGCGCTCAAACTCCGCAGGCTGCCCGAAGGGGCTTTGTTCTGGCTGAGGACGGAAAAACGCTCAGCGTAGTCGAGGCCAAATTTGAACTCCATGAATTCGTGGGCGTAAGTGCCCCCGGTGCGGCGGGAGTTGATTTCTACCAGGTAGCAATCGCCTTCCCGATCGACAATCCCATCAAGGTCAAAATAACCAACATAGCCGAGATCCTGTAAATGCTGTGCGATCAGCTGGCCGTGGACAGCTAGATCTGGCCACCAGGAGGCTTTTTCGAGCTCTCGGCTGATCACCACCCCGGCGAATCGCCCAGAACTCTCGAAGAGCTGATTGCATAAATAGGTGAACTGCGGACTGCCCGCTCCTGAAGGAGGCAGGTAAAACTCAACGGATGGCGAGGTCTTCTCGGGAGAGTAGATTAATTCCTCAACGATGGGGGTGTCCTCGGTGAGGAAGTTGTTCTGCTCTACCAGGGCGGTGATGGTTTGCTTGTCTGGGATGCTCTCAAGAGGTAGGAAAAGGTTTCCAACTCCGCTGCCGCCGATGCTGGCTTTGACCACACAGCCTTTGTCCTGTTGGCGGAACCATTCTGCAGCTGAGATGGTTTGGTCCAGGTTCACGCAGGTGAAGCCCTGTGGAATGAGAAGCGGATTGTTTCCCGAGGAAATCTGGGAAATCACGCTGCGGAAGCCAACTTTAGAATCGATGTAATCCTTGATCCACAGATTTTCCGAAGTTGTGCTCTCCGGCAGTTCCACATCTAAGCCATCTTCCAATCTCAGTGTTTCTGCAAGCTGGAGGAACTCGGTTGTAGCGGCATAAGGCACCAGGGCAACTTTTTTATCCTTGCCCGCCTGGTCGATCACCGCCTGGCGGAGGTGAGATTCTCTGGCGATATCTTCGCTGAGAGAAGAGCTCATCTTGTTCGGAGAGAGCGTCTTGGTTTGATTGTATCCCCAGCGTTGGCTGAGCAGGCTGGCCTGCTCGATTGGCACAGAGGAGATCACCAGCTTGGGGTCACCTAACCAAAATAAAGCTTGATCGCCGTTAAATCGGCGATCAAGCAGTGTGTTTTCATCTCCTGAGCGGCTGAGGAATTTTGAAAACGATTCGAGATAATTGTGCACGATCACCACAGGGGTGTCGTTGAGGTGCTGCCGCATGGGGGTCTGTGACATAATGACCTGTGTTTTCTTTGGTGTTATTGATCTAACGAATTTCGATTTTTATTTTTTATCACGCTTGGAGCGCAGGTTGTCTGCCCGGGATTGCAGTTCTTTGAAGAAATCGGTATCGACAATTTGGGAGACTTCGGAGGCCTGTTTTTTCTCATCAATCTCGATCTTCAATTGGGCGACCTGGCGCTTCAGTTTTTGCTCACGCTTATATACTTTCTTGACCATCGAAGCAAATACGGAGGCGAGGATATCGATCTCATCCCGGTTGCGCTCTGAAATTAGTTCGGAAAACTCAACTTCGTAGTCTCCTTCACCAACGCGTTCTGCTGCGGCAGTCAGGGTGATCAATGGCCTGGTAAACACACTTGAGAACCAGAAGACCAGGACGAGTAACACAGGGTAGGCAATAAAGAAAGCGCGCTGCACGCTGCTGCGAACTTCATTCCGTACGGTGTTGACCATATCGGCTTGAAAATCGACCCCAATGGCGGCTACGTTCTCACCAGCGTGATTGGTAAGCGGATAATAACCGGAGGCCCATTTGCCAAACTGGTCACCGTAGGTACCGAATTCGCGCTTGGGCTGCAGGTTGCTGCTCACCAGCCAGTCGGCGAAACCATTGAGCGTGCCGGAGAGCCACGGCTGGGTTTCCTCGAGGTCGTCTGCCTGATTTTTCAAGGTCTGGACGAAATCTGTGTTAACCTCTCGATAGGTTAAATCAGAAAGACCAGCGATGATGTAGCCAGAGTTGCTGCGGTAGGCTTCCATGAACCCCGCCGCGCTGGTGGTGTCGTAACGTGCCCAGAGGTCAACCACAAAATAGATATAGCCTTGGTCTTCGTGGGGGATGTAGAGATAGGGCCATGCGTCTGGTTCAGCGGTATGGACAGCTTCGAGCCAATCCAAGAATGCGATGAAACGGGGATCGTCTGAAAAACCGTTTTCGTTCGGTGCACCCTCTGCGGCCAGCTCGAGGAGAATTTCTGTATCTATCTCTGAGGCTGCCCCGTACAACACCTGGGTGAGGTCTTCCTTGATCTGCTCATCGGCGGCTGCAATTGCCAGGTTGGTAAACATTCCCAGGGCGAGTATGTAAACCACGGTAAACAAGACGGTGAAGCCAATCAGAATTTTCCAGCGGATGCTGATCTGAACCTTGGTGGTACTTTGTTGAGATTTTATTTGATCGGAGGACATTCATTTCTCCTGTAAAAATTAGTCGCTGAGTTTGTCTAATAAGGCCGTCTGGGCTCGACGCTGCCGGCGTTTCAAACGCCAATTCAATAAACTGCTGTCGTACACACCCCGCATTTTCAAGATTGCCCATAATCCGAAAATTGAACCTACAGCAGCAATTCCCATGTAGATATAGATCAGAATACTTTTATATCCTGCCATTTCCCCAACGTAGATCACCAGGATGCCGAGGATGCTGGCCAGCATCGTGCCGATGGCGGGCAGGTAGCTTTCCATCAGGGTGCTGACCCGGCCGCGGCGTTCTTCTGGTACCAGCCCCTGGAAGGATTTCCGTCCAGATTCGTTGATCGTGTCACGGATCAGTTTGACCCCAGCCATGGCGGCGATCCCCATGCCCACACCGGGCACGAGGATCATTCCGATTACGCCAATTAAGGAGGCAATTGGGAAGAACAAGAAAGTGTTCTTTAACTGCATCTT
>JBDLJU010000020.1:0-21973 GCA_039714215.1 Chloroflexota bacterium
ATGGCCACTCTGGCTGCTCAGTTCATTATCCCCTGGTTTACAAGGCACGCTTTTCCGGATCTGTTAAATAAAACACAGGGCTTAAATGTTAAGGTGCCAGAATTGTTCGGTATTGAGTTTAATAACCCCGATAAGTTTATAGTTATTACAATTTCAATCGTGATCATCACTACGGTTGTGGCTCATAATATAGCACGGTCGCGATTAGGACGGGCTTTTGTCGCGGTGAGAGATAACGACCTGGCTGCTGAAGTTTTGGGTGTCGATCCTTTCAAATATAAGCTTCAGGCATTTTTCCTGGCCTCGGCATTTGCCGGAATTGCTGGGGCATTGGGCGCTCATCAACTGCGGCATATTAATTCAGAGACCTTCAATTTAATAGATTCGATTATCTTCCTCGGAATGCTGATCGTCGGCGGTTTAGGCACCAGCTTGGGCCCATTTCTGGGGGCGGCGGTGGTGGAATACCTGACAGAAACAGCCACCAGGTTAGGACCAGTCTTTTTTGAGTTGTTTCCTGAAACAGCTGGATATGCTGTACAGGCTCTAAAACCGCTTACTTTTGGAGTAGCTTTAATGCTTTTCTTGATTTTGGAACCACGTGGATTGGCTCACCGTTGGACATTGATTAAGTCAGCCTGGAGACTGCGGCCTTTCTCGCAATTATGATAATAACTTTGTTGAATACAAGTAAATAAATACATTTTTGATCTTAAATCAAGGAGGTGAGTCTCGGATTTGAAAAATAATAATGGAACACAAGATGTTTCTTTTAACAAAAATTCGGAGGAAACAAAAAAATGTCTAAAAAAATATTAAACATACTTTTCATACTGGTAATTGCATCCATGTTATTTGCAGCATGTGGCGGCGGAAATACAGAAAATGCCAACACAGGTGATCAGCCAGCAGCTGAAGAGCCAGCAGTTGATGAACCAGTCGCTGAAGAACCTGTCGTTGATGCAGGTCCACCAGATCTGACCGGTGAAACCGTTACGATTTACCATTTTGGTGATATCTCTGGTCCTTATGCTTCTGTAACCGGACCATTGGTAAATGGCGCTATCGATTATGTAGCTTACCTGAATGAGAATGGAGGTATCTTCGGCGCGACAATTGAGCTTAAGTTCGCTGATACTGGTGGTTCAGTGGATGAAGCTGTTGCGGCTTATGACCGCTTTAACAGTGAAGATGATAATGTGCTCATGGTAATTTTGTATGGATCTCCTGAATCAGAAGCCCTCTACGAAAGAGTTGCTGAGGATAAAGTCCCCGTTTTGAGTGCAGGATTAAGCTCAACAGCTTTCTATGGTATCCCTGATGGCTACATGTTTGGTTTAGGTCCAATTTACCCCGATCAATTTGGTTTCTTCCTTGATTATACAGTTGAAAACTGGGGCGAGATGCAACCAGAAGGCACTGCCGAAGAGATCAATGTTGCGCTCTTGAGCTGGCCGGGCGCGTTTGGTCAGGGCGCTCTGACTGCTGAAAGCCGGGCATATGCTGAGAGCCTGGGTGTTAACATCGTTTGGGAAGAGACCTACGACTTATCACCAACAGCTGACACCACCTCAGCGATCTTGAATGCTGAAGCAGCCGGTGCTAACGTGATCTATACAAATACTCTGGCCTTTGGCCCCGCAGCGCTGCTCAACGACCTCAATAACCTGGGCATGCGCGAACAATTTGTGGTTGGTGGGTGCAACTGGGCAATGGATGTTGGTACATTCGCATTCCTTGCAGATCCTTCCTTCGCCTACGGTTTATATGCTCCTTTCCCATTCGCTTGGTGGTCGGAAACAGACAATCCTTCCATTCAACTCGCTCATGATTTATTCACGAAAAACGAACGCACACCCGGTGAGCAAAATGTCGGGCGTTTGTTGATCATGGGGGGAATTGATATGGGTAAGTACGTTATGGAACAGGCTATTCTGGAAGGTGGTTTTGAAAATCTTACTGGAGAGGCAATCTACAACCAGTTGATTCAGCTCTCTGATTATGAGATCATGGGTGGCCTGGCTACGGCTGATTTTACCAATGGCCGCCGCGCTCCAGGTTTGATCCAAATTCGCCAGATTCAGGGAGGTCCGGATGCTTTTGTGATCCTGCAAGACTTCTCTCTTGCTCCTGATCTCCGACCGCAACCTTAGTCAAACGCTTTCATTGGCGAGGGGGTTCTCCCCTCGCCAAGTTTCGCAATCATACTATTTTTTCGATAGGCTTTGTTGATGCTAAAAGTAAATAATATTGAAGTCAAATACAGTAACGTAATCCTGGTTTTACGCGGGGTGTCCTTGGAAGTCCCAAAGGGAAAGATCATTTCTATTCTGGGAGCAAATGGTGCAGGAAAAACCACGACACTACGGGCCATATCTGGCTTGCTGGTTACCCAGGAAGGGGAGGTGACCCGCGGCGGCATTCAATTTAACGGAGAAAGAATTGAACATTTATCTCCCGAAGACATCGTACAGCGCGGCATTAACCAGGTTTTAGAGGGACGCCGATTGTACCGACATTTGAGCGTAGAAGAAAACCTGATCGTTGGAGCGATCCCCAGTAGGGCCAGCAAGAGTGAAGTGGATCTACGGCTTGAGCAGGTTTATCATTATTTCCCGCGATTAAAAGATCTCCGAAAGCGCGTTAGTGGTTATCTTTCAGGCGGCGAACAGCAAATGTTGGTGATTGGGCGTGGCTTAATGGCGAATCCTCAACTGATGATGTTGGATGAGCCTTCGATTGGGTTGGCACCGCTGCTTGTAAAAGAAATCCACCAGGTGATCAAACAAATCAATCAGGAATCTGGCGTTACTATTCTTTTGGTTGAACAGAATGCGAGGGTGGCTTTGGAGGTTGCTGACTATGCTTATGTGATGGAAAATGGACGCGTGGTTTTGGATGGGTCTTCTGCTCAATTAAAAGAAAATGAAGATATCAAGGAGTTTTACCTTGGATTAACCCAGGTGGGTGAGAGGAAAAGTTACCGGGACGTAAAACATTATAAGCGCCGTAAACGCTGGCTTGGCTAGGTTTGGAGGGTTAAACCATGAACGAACAAATCAATAATTTGTACGAACTTTTTACCCATCGGGCCGCGGAAATGGGTGATCAACCAGCATTCTTTTCCCCCGAAGGTGAATTTTCATACGCGCAATTCCTTGGCAAGGTGGACGCAGTAGCCGCAGGTTTGGCTGCAAATGGTGTGGTCAAAGGTGATCGCGTTGCTACTGTAGCTTTAAATTCTGTGATCCACTTCGCCGCGTTAGTAGCTTGTGCCAAAGTAGGAGCGGTAGCTTTCCCCGCGAATTGGCGCCTGTCTGCAAATGAATTAAAGGAATCATTTGGTTTAATCGAACCGGCTGTTTTGATTGTTGAACATCAATTTATCCCGTTGCTAGCAGATACTGACCTCAGCAGCATTCGTGTAAAAGCAGTTTGGGGTGAAGATGCACCTGAAGGATTTATTTTATTTGCTGATTTACTCACCGGAAGCTATCAAAAGCCCGAAAGTGTAAGCGAAGACGACCCTGCGGTCATTATCGCAACAGCCGCTGTCGCAGGTACACCGCGTGGCGCTGTTTTATCCCATCACAATTTATTATCAAGCGGGCGTATGTTCGGAGAGGTATTCCAGTTATCTGAAGCTGACCGATTTTTGGCTGTGCTGCCTTTCTTCCATATCGCTGGCTATCAATTATTAATCGTTATGGCAATCGCAAAGGGGGGCAGTGTGATCCTGCCCGGATTCGATCCTGATGCGGGGGTTAAGCTGATCGATCAGCATCAGGTATCGCTGATCGCAACATTTCCACCAATGTTGGAAATGTTGATTGCCGCGCGAGAGAAAAATAATTCAAACTGGGATGGCCTCAAAGTATGCTTTGGTATCCTCAATCCTCCCGAGATTATTCAGCAATTCTTAGCTTTAGGGAAAGGTGATTATTGGACCGGATACGGACAGGCTGAAACGACCGGGATTGCTACGCTGATCAATGTACTTGAAAAACCTGGTTCAGCAGGAAAAGTTGTAACCGGTTTAGAGATGCGGATTGTAGATGACCTTGACGAGGATACCCAAATCGGCCAACCCGGTGAAATTTCTGTTCGTGGAAATTTGATTTTTTCCGGATATTGGCGTGACGAAGAGGCCACCTCATATGCCTCCAGAAATGGCTGGCACCATACCGGAGACCTGGGAAAAATCGATGAGCAAGGCTATCTGTATTACGTTGGCCGCAAACCAGAGAAAGAATTGATCAAATCCGGCGGTGAGAATATTTATCCTGCAGAAGTTGAATTAGCGATTAAGAAGCTTCCTGAAGTGGCAGAAGTTTGTGTCATTGGTGTGCCTGATGCACAATGGGGAGAGACGGTTAAAGCGGTTGTTGAATTGCTCCCTGGTAAAAACCTTGAAACTGAGGCACTGCTGAAAGGTATAACGAAATATTTGGCAACTTTTAAGAAACCGCGCCTTATTGAATTTGTAGAAAAACTGCCTATCTTGGAAAGCGGAAAATTAAACAGAGAAGAGATAAAAGAAATTTATGGCTGATTGACAACATCGCAGCCGCTAGCCAATAACAATTTCAAGCTGGATCAGTAATTAAATGGGGCGCATCTCTTAAGAATGTTGTTTACCTGGCCCTTTGGTTTAGTTAAATTTTGAAATCAAGATATTTGGAATCCCAGAACACTCAATTTGGTACATTATTAAATAGAAGGAGTGCAGCTTTTACCGCTTGATTTTGCGGGGGGATGGGATTAACCTGCTGTATCTGAAATTCTTCCACACGTTATCCATTCGTGATAAGATGAAATTATGGTCAGGAAAAAATATTCAGACGACTACGAGGTGGTCGTCAAAGAAGATGAAAAAGGGCGGGAAAAACGTACCGCAGTGTACCGCGGAGATTACTTTGAGGTCGATCTTGATCAAAAAGGGATCGTACAATTCAAGAATACCTGTCTTTTGCTGATCTCTTTGATTATTGTTTTTCATATTGGGGCAGGATTTGTAACTACCCAGGGAGCGAATCAATTTTATATTTCTCTTCCCTATGCTTTTGTATATTTTCCAATGATTTATCTTGCAGATAGTATCTGGCGGTGTCCAAAAGAGAATCGCAAATTCACCCGCAAAGAAATCGGGCTCTCCTATGAGCGGATAAAAACGACCAGCCATATTGTTCTCAGTTTTCTGTTAATTGGAATTGCAGGAGAGATAATATTTCTATTATTTTTTTCGGATGTAGTGAATTATGGAATGGATTATTTATACCTTGCACTTGAAATCCTTGTTGGCATTTTAATATTAGCAGTTATTAAACTTCAAAAACAAATATCGATCATCAAATCTGCATAGGTTTTTTTAAAGAATATCGGGATAATCATTAATCTCCATCCAGCGATGCAAAAAAAAGAAGTTGAGAAATAATCTTGTGCAATGGTCTCCTCTTTCTCAGAAAAATAAATCGTACACGTTAATCAAAGCATGATTTATTAATCGATAGGTTAGGAAATAATCGATAATTCGTGTTTTTGAATCTCTTCATACTTTTATCAGCCCTTCATTTTTACATTGTTGACTTATTGATATTTGTATAATAAAATTGTGCGGATAGCAGACAAAATCTCATACTGAATAAAGGAGAAGACATGAAACAGTACGGAAAGATATTTGCTACGCTAATGTTATCTTTGTTGTTGATTGGCGCGTTAAGCGCATGCGGTGGGAACACGCCACCCCCCAACAACACAGGAAACGAACCAGCAGAGGTGGAAGAACCTACTGCTGATGAACCGGAAGTAACAGAGGTTGTTTTCGAAGAGCAACCGCTCCGAGAAGGTCTTCCAACTGCACCAACGACCGATATCCCGCTCGTGGTTGCATACCAGGATTTCTCGCAGAAGTTCAGCCCGTTCTTTTCAGATACTGGGTATGATGCAGATGTTGCTGCGATGACCCAGATTGGCCTTCTGACAACTGACCGCGTTGGCGGTATCGTTCACAATGCGATTGATGGTGAAACCAGAAGTTACAACGGTGTGGACTACCTCTATCAGGGCCCTGCTAATACTCAAGTTGAATATGATGAAGCGACGGATACAACAAAATACACCGCCAGACTTCGTGTAGGCATGAAATTCTCTGATGGAGAACCTGTGACCATCGATGACTTGATCTTCAGCTATTACACCTTCCTCGATCCGACTTATACCGGTTCGACAACCCTTGGGTCCTATGACATCATCGGTCTGAAAGACTATCAGACACAAACCACCAGTGACGTGTTTGATAAGTATAATCTGATGGCCGCTGACATCTATGCTGCGGGCGTTGACCATGAGTGGTCAGATGCCGATGCATGGACCATGGAACAGCAAGAAGACTTCTGGACGAAGCTCAAAGACGAATGGATGTACGACGTTGCTGGCATCGTCACCTATGTAAATTCCAAATATCGTGATGCCTATGCTGAAGCATACACCACCTACACCCCGGAACAAATTGCTGGAATCGAAGGCATGGAAGTCATGCTTGGTATGGTCTTGTGGGGATTCGGCGACATCAATGACGATGGCGCTCTTGTAACTGCCGTCACCGAAACGACTTTTGACCTTGTAGAAACCTTCCCGACAGTCGAAGATTATTACAATGAAACATATGCTGCTTATGGCGGCGATCCCGTAGAATATGCTGGGGTCGAATCTGCTGTAGGTGCCGACGTGCTTGGTAACGTGAACTCCGACTTCATCGGCAACTGGGGACCGCAGGACGAGAGCATGGGCGGCGAAGGCGTTCCGAACATTTCCGGTATCGTTCGAGTTGATGATTACACCGTCGAAGTAACCGTAAATGGTTTCTCGGCACCCGCAGTATACTCAATTCTCGGTATCCAGATTTCACCGCTGCATTACTACGGTGATGCTGCCAAGTATGACTTTGAAAACGACATGTTCGGTTTTGACTACGGTGACCTGTCCAAGCAAGAGAGCCTGACCGCTACTCCTATGGGCGCTGGTCCTTACAAGTTCATTGAGTACAATAACCGGGTTGTCTATTTCGAAGCAAATGAGTTCTTCTACAGAGGCTCACCGAAGATCAAAGAAGTTCAGTTCAAGGAAACTTCCACCGCCGAAGTAGCCTCTGCAGTTCAAACAGGTACCGCAGATGCAGGTGAGTTGAGCTACACAAGTGCTCGCTTTGCCGAAGTTGCATCCTACAACCCCAACGGTTTGACCACTGGCGCCGTGATCACGATGAGCAAAGTTGATAACCTTGGCTACGGCTATATCGGCCTGAATGCTAACACTGTCAATATTGCCGGCGAACCAGGTTCCGATGCATCCAAGAATTTACGCAAGGGTCTCGCAACTGTTTTGGCTGTCCACCGAGAAGTAGCAATTGACAGCTACTATGGTGAAGCAGCATCCGTGATCAACTACCCGGTCTCTAACACTTCCTGGGTTGCACCTCAAACAACCGATGATGACTATGCGATCGCATACGCCATTGATATTGATGGCAATCCAATCTACACTGCTGAGATGACAGCTGAGGAAAAATTCGCAGCCGCCGAAGCAGCAGCGTTGGGTTTCTTTGAAGCAGCAGGTTTCACCGTTGAAGACGGTAAAGTCACCGCAGCTCCTGAAGGCGGAAAGCTGAACTTTGAAGTCATCGTGCCAGCTGATGGCGTTGGTGATCACCCCGCATTTGCTATTCTAACTGCGGCTCAGGAAGCCTTTGCCAATATTGGTATTGAATTCAATATCAATGATCCCGCAGATGCAAACATTCTTTGGGATGCTTTAGATGCAAGCTCGCAAGAACTTTGGGCCGCTGCCTGGGGTTCAACGATTGATCCTGATATGTACCAGGTTTATCACAGCACCAGCGTTGTTGGTGAAGGTGGTTCAGACTCGAATCACTATGCCATTGCTGATGCAGATCTGGACCAACTGATTCTTGATGGTCGAGCAGTCGATGATCAGAACTACCGGAAGACCGTTTACAAACAGGCTTTCGAAGTTATTCTTGACTGGGGTGTTGAGCTCCCGACATATCAGCGACAAAACGCAGTCATCTTCTCGACAGAGCGGATGGTTATCGATTCAATCACTCCTGACATCACAACCTACTGGGGTTGGATGAGCGAAATTGAATTGATCGATATGGTTCCCTAACTGGTTGTTTTGTTAGCCAGTTATACAAAATAAAGATAATGAGCCCACCTTTGGGTGGGCTCATTGTTTGGGTATTTTTTTTTCGGACTTATAAGAATATTTTTTTTGATTTGCAGAATGAGGAATTGATATGCGTACTTTTGTAATAAGGAGACTCTTGTTTGGCTTATTCATCACGATAGCCGGGGCGTTAGTGATCTATTCCGTTATCCGCAGTCTACCGACTTCCTATGTTGAAGCAATCGCAAGACAAAGAGCCACTAACCCCTTGAGCACCAAGACCTATCAGGAATGGTTGGATCAGCTTAATATTGTATACAAACTGAATGTTGGAATCATACCCGGTTTTATTGGATGGCTTGGGAATGCAGTGCGGGGAGATTTTGGTGACTCCTGGCATTTCGGTATTCCTGTTATTGAAAAATTTAACCAGGTGATCTGGTATTCCATGGTTATCAATATCATCACCTTTTTTGTTCAAATGTTTATCTCAATTCCTTTGGGGATTAAAGCAGCGAGAAAACAATACAGCAAAACCGATTATGCGATCTCGATTTTTGCTTTGGCGGGTATTTCCCTGCCAACATTTTTCCTTGCAACCATACTAAAATATGTGTTTTCTATTAAACTGGGTTGGTTTGACCTGTATGGATTGACCGGAAGATTTTTTAATTCAATGACCCCATTTCAACAAACCTTGGACATTGGATATCACATGGTCCTGCCAATTATCACGCTTACGATGCTCTCGATTGGAGGGCTGATGCGTTATACCCGCACGAATATGTTGGAAGTGCTTAATTCGGATTATATCCGCACTGCGCGCGCAAAGGGACTTTCTGAAAAGGTTGTGATTAAAAAGCACGCTTTTCGGAACACCTTGATTCCGCTGGTTTCTTATATGAGCTATTTGATCCCTGCGATGTTTGGCGGCTCTTTGATTACGGAAACGCTTTTTCAGATCCCTGGCATTGGGTACATATCTTATCAGGCGATCATTCGTGGGGATATCCCCTTCGCGATGTTCTATGCAACATTTCTCATCGTTCTAACGCAGCTTAGCCTGATCGTTGCGGACCTGATGTACGCAGTTGTGGACCCGCGGGTAAGAGCAAACTAAAGGTGACTTTTTATGTCTAATAATAAAAAACCGATTCATGATATTGAGCAGAAAGTTGACCGCAGTGGCGAGGCAATCGAGGAGATGCATCTCGATGATTCAAGGCGCGTCAAGGTGCAATCCCCCGGAATGCTTGTTTTCAGGCGTTTCATCCGCAACAAACTGGCCGTTATTGGTTTAGTAATCTTGTTTTTTATGTTCTCGTTTTCATTTTTGGGGACTTTGTTTTCTCCATACGGCCAGGCGGAAGTTTTCAAGGGCCTGGGTAGTTTGGACAAGGAGTATGCGGGCGCGACCTATAATACTGAATTGCGCTATACGATTCCTGAGGGCGAGAGTTTTGATGGTGCAGCCCGCGCACAATTTTTGTTAGCGCTTGGAAGAAATGAAGAGATTTTCAGTTATCTTGAAAATAGCTATTCTTATGTGAATGAGGGCGAGGGTTTTTATCGAATAATTTTCCTTGACCTCTTTGTTGAAGTTTTTGCTAAAGATTTTACTCCAATTGTTGAGGATACTGTTTCAGATTCATTAATTGCAGCATACCAAACCGCAGTTGAAAGCAGTTCGGATACCTTTGAATTGGATGGTGTAACCTATCATATTACTAAAGACAAAAAATTAACACTGATATCCACTGAGCACGACGTGGCGATCGCGATGATTAATATTTATGACGCGTATCATGAAGCAGATTACGAGAAAATAATGTCATATGATTTTAAACTCGCCAGCAGCCTTGCGATAAGTAAATATAAAAATACTTTTACGGTTGCTGATGAGACTTTCTCGATTAGATATGATGAAGGAAGAATCACAATCCTGGATAATGAGGACGTTGAATTTGCCGAGGTTTCGGATATCATCGTTAACCCCCTTGACCGATCGATATTCCTGACAGTCGATTTT
This sequence comes from Chloroflexota bacterium, assembly GCA_039714215.1. Lineage (GTDB taxonomy): Bacteria > Chloroflexota > Anaerolineae > Anaerolineales > UBA11579 > UBA11579. The sequence goes on from JBDLJU010000020.1 coordinate 10,214, forward strand.
AAGTCAGCGATTAGGGAGGTTGTCGACGCTCGCCTTTTGAACTTTTCTTACACTCATGACGATGGCATTACGGTAGACTATTCAATTGATCGTGTCAGCAATACATATAATGTAAAGAAAGATACCCAGACACAATTGATCAGCATTTATCAAAACCCTTCAGCTGTTCATCCTCTCGGGCTTGATAACAACGGTATGGACGTGATGACCAGATTGATGTATGGTGGCCAGGTCTCGCTTCTTGTCGGGTTTGTCGTTATTTTTATTGAAGTTTTCATCGGAATATTTGTGGGTGGTATTTCCGGATACTTTGGCGGCTGGGTAGACACTGCACTGATGCGTTTTGTCGATTTGTTCAACAGTATTCCATTCTTCCCGTTGGTTCTTATCTTTGGTTCAGTAATGGACACCATGGAAGTTGACCCAATGGCGAGGATTTTCCTTTTGATGATGATGCTTGGTCTGCTGGGCTGGACTGGGATCGCACGGATCGTCCGCGGTCAAATTCTCTCGCTTCGTGAGCTGGACTTTATGGTCGCAACAGAAGCCACCGGAATCCGAACAGGGCGGAGGATTTTCAGGCATCTCATTCCAAACATCATGCCGCTGTTGATTGTAACTGCGACGGCAGGGCTCGGCGGAATCATCATTACGGAAGCAACGTTGGGATTCCTGGGACTTGGCGTCAAATATCCCCTCGCTTCTTGGGGAAGCATTATCAATGTGGCTTCGGACGCGTATGTGATGACCAACTTCTGGTTCATGTGGATACCGGCGGGGACGTTGATCTTATTAACGGTGCTGGGCTTCAATTTTGTTGGTGACGGCCTGCGCGATGCATTCGATCCGAAGATGAAAAGGTAGGCGATTAAATGGATAGAGAAAAGACATCCCTGTTTGAGAGGATAAATTCAATAACAAAACCCAAGGATAGTAAACATATATCCGCCCGGGAATTGGCCAGGATCGCCCGCGAGAACCGCAAGATCACAGATGTGATCGAAAAAAAGCGTGATCAGAAGAATGTTCCTGAAAGAGAATATCTTACCAGGATGAAAGACCCCAATAATGTTGTTGAGTTTGATAATCTGCACACATATTTCTTCACCGATATCGGAACGGTTAAAGCTGTTGATGGCGTAACATTCGAAGTGCCGCAGGGAAAAACTGTCGGCGTGGTTGGTGAATCTGGCTGCGGAAAATCTGTCACGGCTTTATCGCTGATGCAGCTTGTCCAAAGGCCTACGGGACAAATCATTGAAGGCTCCATTCGTTTTAATTCTGGCGAAAAGGTCTACGACATCTCAAAAACACCTTCAGACGTTATGGAGTCTATTCGCGGCGGACAGATTTCAATGATTTTTCAGGAACCAATGACCAGCCTAAACCCTGTGTTTAAGTCTGGTGATCAAATTGATGAGGTAATCCATCTTCACTATCCGGAAATGACCGATGAGGAAGTAAAAAATCTTTCAATCGAAATGATTGAACTTGTAGGCATCGCCAATAGCCCTGGTGTTTACGAAATGTATCCTCACGAACTTTCTGGTGGTATGCGGCAGCGCATCATGATTGCGATGGCGCTTGCCTGTAACCCCCGGTTGATCATTGCAGATGAGCCGACCACGGCTCTAGATGTGACCATCCAGGCACAGATCCTTGACTTGCTTCGGAACCTTAAGGATAAGATCAATTCGAGCATCATGCTGATTACTCACGATTTGGGTGTAATTGCTGAAATGGCTGATTATGTGGTCGTGATGTACGCCGGGCGCATCGTTGAAAAGGGCACAGCATTAGAGGTATTCCATAACCCGGTACACCCATATACAATTGGCCTGTTGGCTTCAAAGCCAGCAATCAACCGCAAGGTTGACCAACTCTATACGATACCAGGCAGCGTGCCAAACCCGATCAATATGCCGGACTACTGTTATTTTCGAGACCGCTGTGCAAAACGGACTGCTGCATGTGATGGTGCCTATCCGAAAGAAGTGTATGTTACAGATACACATATGGCAACTTGTTATAACTACGATTCTAATAATAAACAGGATTAAGTATGGGACCACAATTTCCAGATACTAATGTACTGACCAGCGACAATATGCTTGAGGTAATTGACCTGAAGCAGTATTTTCCTATCAAAGCAGGTTTGATGCAGCGTGTAGTTGGCCATGTGAAAGCGGTTGATGGTATTAGCTTTACGATCAAACGCGGCAAAACAATGGGGCTTGTTGGCGAATCGGGCTGTGGAAAAACAACTGTCGGGAAGACAATTTTACGGCTTAACGAAAAGACCAGCGGTGAAGTTCTCTTCTCTGGGATACCTGTGCACCAGGTATCACATAAAGAGATGCGCAGCCTTCGCCCAAAGTTCCAGATTATTTTTCAAGATCCCTATGCAAGCCTTTCTCCACGGCTTCCTGTGAGCGAGATTATCGGCGAGGCTGTCAGAGAACATAAAATTGTCCCAGATGATGAGTTCGATGATTACATCGACAACATTATGAAATTATGTGGTTTAGAGCCTTACCACAAGGACCGCTATCCGCACGAATTTTCCGGGGGGCAGCGCCAGCGCATCGGTATTGCTCGAGCGCTTGCTCTCAACCCCTCTTTTATCGTTTGTGACGAGCCAGTCTCCGCATTGGATGTTTCCATCCAGGCGCAAATTATAAACCTGCTTAAAGAACTGCAGGAAAAATATGAGCTAACCTATCTCTTCATCTCCCATGATCTCTCCGTAGTTGAGCATATCTCTGATGATGTCGGCGTGATGTATCTTGGCGGATTGGTCGAGTATGGAGATAAAACATCGATCTTCAAAAACCCGAAACACCCTTATACGCAGGCGTTATTAAGTGCGGCTCCCATTCCTGATCCAGCGGCTAAGCGGAACAGGATAATTCTCGAGGGGAGCATTCCTTCCCCTGCTAATCCTCCAAGTGGATGCAAGTTCCACACGCGGTGCAGCGAGTGTATGGAGATTTGCAAAACTGATATTCCTGAAACAAAAGAAATTGAGCCGGGGCATATGGTTCAATGCCACCTCTATAATGATTAGGAAATTAAACTAATGAGCCCTAAACCAAATCTGTATGATGACGACGACGGTAGAGTTATCGTTAATATGGATGTGGAAGGCATGCCTTGGCACGATAGCAGAAAGCAGCATCAAAACTTTTCCCAGCAGAGTACTGCTCAAGGCGGGCAGATGACACGTTCCGAGTCCCGGCTGTACACCTGGTATGCTGTTCTTTATGGCCTGCTGATTGCTGCAGTTTTTTCTGCAACATGGATTCTTTTCACCCTGTTTTGCACGCAGATTTGGTTTAAATAACGCAGGATCTTAAGTTATTCTGAAAATATAAAAATACCGCCAGTTCTGGCGGTATTTTTTGATCTAATTTGAAATGGTTATGGTTTCCATTCTTGCCAGACTTTTCCAACAAGCGCAGGTCCCGGGTCCAGTGTTGGGTCACCGGGTTCCCAGCCGGAAGGCGTCACGATTCCGGTTTCGAAAACCAATTGGAACGCCTTGATTTGCCTCAGCAATTCCTTGGGATTACGTCCAACCTCAGGTGTGAGGACCTCCATTGCTCGAATCGTAAAATCTGGGTCAATGATGAACCGTCCGCGGATATCTACACCCGCGTCTTCGTCATATACGCCATAAATTGAGCCGATCTTTCCGCCTCCGTCTGAGAGCATTGGGAATGGTACGCCACCGTCAACCATTTTGGAGAGTTCCTCTTCCTGCCAAATCTTGTGAACGAAACGGCTATCTGTGCTGAGTGATAAAACTTCTACGTTTAATGACTGAAATTCTGAGTACAAGGCAGCGACCGCTGCCAGTTCAGTCGGTCAAACGAAGGTAAAATCTCCGGGGTAGAAACACAATACGATCCACTTTCCTTTGTAGTCAGAAAGTTTCACCGGCAAAAACCCTTCGTTTACCTTATACGCATTTGCCTCGAAATCGATTGCTTCTTTTCCTACTTTTACTAACATACTGCTGGCCTCCTGGGACTTATCAGTCGAGTTCTCGCGGATGGTCTCTGGAGCGGCTGGTAATATTGGGCCGCGTGCTGGTTTTACGCATCCATCTTTTTCTTCAGGCATATTTATCTCCTCGTTAAATCCTGAAATGATTAGTAATGATTACATTATACGTCTTTATAGGCGAATTCTCAAATAGAAAGCAGAGATGATTAAAGATACCAAACCAAAATGAAGAGAACAGTGAAGATCGTTGAAACAACTAACTGCCTAAAGCCAATTGAAGTAGGTTTTTGACCAATCGCTGGCACTGTTACTCCCCGGTAAGTTTCGGCGAACTGGAGTAAATAAGGCAGCCAGATTAGGTCCGGCAGTTGAGTATAAAACGACAAAGCAATTGAGAAAAAAAGATTGAATCCGCTGTACATTAATGCACGCCTTCCAATAATTAACAATTCAGATTTTATCGGAGACTCAGAAAGTTTTCTTTGAGAAAGCCGGAGGAAAGCGTATACAATCGATGCGGCCGACTGCAGCCAAGCGAGGATCCACATCAGCCATCCGAGTGGAGAGCTTTCGCCAAGACTGACCCAATATGCTGCGGGGGCGGCAAGGGCAAGCGTGCCGCTGGCGATTATATCGACACCCATCCGGTGTCGCTCGGAGCGCTTGCTGACAAGCCACAGGTGCCAGATAAACACCGCTCCTCCGGGAATGAGCAGCCAAAGCAGGGTGTGATATCCTCGGAGGATCAATTGAACAATTGCGATTAAACCAATCGCAGAATAGCCCGCCATCCAAAACAAGGCGGAGGGGAGCACTTGTTTTGAGCGCCTCTTGGCAAAAGCTTTTACTGCAACGGCAGCGGGTTGGCGTAAGAAAAATGCAGCTAACAAACCTAATACCAGGTAAAGGATATCGGAAGACCAGGTTCGGGATGTGAAAATTCCGATTAGCAACGGGCTCAGCAGGAAAACCCAGGAGCCATGGTCGGATGGAAATGCGATTTGTTTTTGGAATACCTGTTTGAATAGATTTGGTTTTGTCTGCATCTTGTGATTTATCCAGTCTGTCTTATAAAATATGTAACGCTAATTATATCCTTAAGTCTTGATATGCTTGAAATTTAGGCGAATATTTCATAGAATGGAGAAAAGGAGCGCGATCAATGGATGAAAAAAAATGGGTGCCTGTGGTTCGTTGGATCGTCCGAATTTGGACGCTTGTGCCGGTACTTTTTATTATCGGAGAAATATTTTTTCCCCATGCGGAACCCAGTGGAGTTGAGTGGTACGAAATCTTCTCACTTATATTGCTGGGGTTGACTGTAATTAGTTTAATTGCAGCCTGGCGATGGGAAGCACTAGGAGGAAAATTGGCGCTTGGCATCCTCGTTGCATTTGGGATTCTCTTTATGTTCACTGTTGAAAGATATTTTCCCGCGATAATAATAATTCTTCTTGCCCTTGGTATGCCTGCTATCGGATTTATACTTATATCGAGACTAAGTGAATGAGTTAAGGTCTTAATTAATGCTCAGGCGGTCAATCTGGTTGATAATTTCTGTTAATAATATCCGTTAAATCGAGAAACAAATTTGTCGTTTTTGAATCAAAGTAGCTTTAATTGGTAAAAAAATTGGCGGCCTGAAAAGGGAAAAGATTAAATTACGTCGGTTATGGCATTTGGGGATGAGGATTCCGTCAATTCATCATATTTGGTATCACGCAGGCAAAGTAGAGCACATCTTGATGAGACACTGCTGACTAGTATTGCGTGTAGCCAAATGGGTTGGCAAAATTTGACAATCAAATCATATTTCTCTGACTAAAACCAATTTAACTCCCAGCCACAGCAGGTATAATTCTATTCGTGACTGATTCGCACTCAATAGATAATCTGGATGATTAAAATAAAAAACCAACCTTGAACTCAGAAATAATAATTGGATCAATTCTTATTATTAATCGCAGATCAGATGGCGCAAAATGCAGGGAAGTATTAATAAAAAAAATAAATAATTTGAAGGATGCATTAAATATTCATAGCTGACTTCATTTGAACAGGAGTGAACACATGATGGGTCATGGCCGAAGAGGGTGGTGGGCTTTAATCTCGCAGGACGAGAGCAAAGCGGCGCCTTCAATCGATAAAGATTTACTGAAGCGTGTTTACACATATGCAAAGCCTTATCTTGGATGGATGATCCTTGTATTAACGATTATTTTATTTGCCTCTTTGGTCCAACTGGTGCCGCCTTTGCTTTACCGGGATTTATTCGATAATGTCATCCCAGAAAAGAATTTTGACCGTTTAATTTGGCTCACCGTTGGCATGGTTGGAATTCCCATCATCAGCAGTGTGATGGATGTGGTCCAGCGGTACTTCAGCTCTAAAATGGGGGAGGGGATCATCTTTGATTTGAGACAGGCTTTATATGATCATTTACAAAATATGTCTCTGCGCTTCTTTACACACACCCGGCGCGGCGAAATTGTTTCGCGGTTGAACAGTGATGTCGTCGGTGCTCAAAGTGCGATGACCTCCACTATCCCGAATATCGTCACAAACACCTTTAGCCTGGTCAGCACGTTGATTGTCATGTTTACGATTGAGTGGCGTCTGACGGTGCTCTCCATTATCGTACTTCCTTTGTTCCTGCTTCCTGCCCGCCGGGTAGCAAAATTACTGCGAGATGTCCGCCGCGAGGGGATGGAATACAACGCTGATATGAGCAGCCTGATTACCGAAACGCTAACGATCAATGGCGCCCTCCTGGTAAAGACCTTTGGACGCCAGGCATTTGAAAAGGAACGCTATCGCCAGGTTAATAAAAAAGTGCGCGATATTGGAATCCGGCGAGCTTTAATCTCAAGATGGTTTTTCGTCGGTTTGAATATTGCTGCGATCATTGGAACGGGAATGGTTTACGGCGTTGGTGGATATTACGCGATAGCTGGAACGATCAGCTTAGGGACCATCGTGGCTTTTGTCAATTACCTTATCCGTTTGTATATGCCGATTTCTGCTCTATCTAATGTACAGGTCGAGTTTATATCATCAATGGTTAGCTTTGAAAGAGTATTTGAATATCTAGACATGGAAATTGAAATTAAAGACAAACCAGACGCCATCAAACTCGAAAAAGCTGCCGGGAGGATCGAATTTATCGATGTTTTCTTCGATTACATGGAAGCAAACCAACGCCTTGGTTTTCAGACAAAGAAGAAAGCCAATAAAGAACAAGGTGGCAACGGAAAAAAAGAAACTGAAGTGCCTTCATTTATTCCAACTCGAAAATTAGCACTTGAAGGGCTATCCTTTGCGATGGAGCCTGGCCAGCTTGTTGCCCTGGTGGGACCGAGCGGAGCAGGAAAAACCACATTGACTTATCTGCTGCCTCGCTTATACGATCCAACTTCTGGGCAGATCAAATTAGACGGACATGACTTGCGAGAGATTACCCAAGAATCTTTGGCAGGCCAGATTGGGATGGTGACACAGGAAACTTATCTGTTCCATGATTCTATCCGCAACAACCTGCTGTATGCCCGGTCAGATGCAAATGATGATCAATTGATCCGTGCTGCAAAGGCTGCTAATATTTATCAATTTATTAGCAGCTTACCAAATAATTTTGATACCGTCGTTGGAGAGCGCGGGTACCGATTGAGCGGCGGTGAAAAACAGAGGTTAGCAATTGCCAGGGTGGTGCTCAAAGACCCTAGAATTCTAATCCTCGACGAGGCAACCTCCCACCTCGATTCAACCAGTGAGTCCTTGATCCAGCAAGCGCTGGGCCCATTGATGGAGGGTCGCACAAGCCTGGTAATCGCCCATCGGCTTTCGACAATCTTGGCCGCCGACAAAATTCTTGTACTGGAAGGCGGCAAGCTGGTCGAACAGGGCACACATGACTCTTTGCTTGAGAAAGACGGTTTATACTCTGAGCTTTACGAAACGCAATTTCAACAACCCGGGTTTTAGAAGAAAAATTAAAGCAATTTCGTAATCCTTGGACGATGAGTAAGGCACACATTAAGGGTCTAAGCAGGTTATTGCTGCTCAAGCCAAGAGATTAAGCTATAATGAGGATGTTCTGAAAAACCCATACCCTTGAACTACAGGGAAAATAATGGCCAGGAGGAAGTTACCAAAGCATCTGTTGTTCCAATGCTCACTGGCATTGTTTATTTTGATAATTGGGATCGGAAATTTCGCAAACCCCCAATTGTCGGCAAATGCTGCCAGTGCTGCAAATTCACGCGTGTATTTGCGGACCAGCACCAGGGTGTATCATCATTGGATGCTGACTGAAGCGGCTGAAGAGCCGATTGAATGTCACATTTATACGATCTCGCACGAAGAACCTGGTCACGAGGATATTTTGGGATTTTGTGGGATTGAGATCTACCAGCAGTGGCTTGAATTCCCGATATGTAAATCAGAAAAAGATGAATTTGGGAAATGTACCGGGTTGACCCTCCACAATATTGGCGCAATTGAAGAGCGCTTGAAAACCACTATCTGGCTTCCTTTAGCAGAGGTTGATGTCGAGATGGTTGTTTGCCAGCCATGGGAACCGTGTGAAAGCGTACCTGAACTTTTGATAACTGGTTACGAACCGCTTCAAAATCACCAGATTGAAAGCATGCATATTGAATATGGCGATCGCACTGGATTGGTCTGCTGGCGAACGGATGAATGCCAGCTTAGCTTACCGGAAACCGGTTTGAACGGGACTGACGTGATCATATATGTGCGCTCCAGTTACGGCGACCAATCAAATGAAATTAATTTCCGGCTTCGAAATATGGTTCTAGCTGATGGGCTGACCCTTTATCAAACGCTGCACACTGAATTTGACTTTTTGGCGCCGCCCGAATCTATTGCTTGGGGAGTATTCCCTGATATTGATCTTATCGATGCGCCCTGGTTAGCATTGGTAAATTCAACCGAAGAACTGACTACTTCACACGATTATGCATTACTTGCAGGTCGATATATCATCCGTGGAGATATTGATATTTCGGAATGTGTATACGGCGGTCTATTGGTGGGTGGCGCGGCGAACCAATGCGGGATGGAGCTGGCACAAGACCTTGTTTATTCAAGACAGAATGAATATGACCAATTTATCCTGGCCGCAAGTCAAAAATCTCGCATTCCTCCGCGGATAATAAAAGGTGTCATTGGGCAAGAGTCCCAGTTCTGGACTGATTGGTATATTAATGGCGAGTATGGGCTGGGGATGATTACAGATGAAGGCATCGAGATGATGCTGACCTGGAACCCAGTAGCATTCCTGGAGCTGTGTATCCCTGAATTCGGCGCTGATGACTGCGCCTGGGGCTACCACAGCCTTGGGGATTACCCACAAGATTATATGCGGGGGCTCGCAATGAGCGCAATTGGGACGGATAATGAAGTTAACCTGATCGCACAAACAATCACAGGAGCAGCAGCACAGGCAGGACAGATCGTAAGAAATGTCACTCGCCGGGAACCTTATGAGGTGCTCTCTTACCAGGATATGTGGAAGATATCCTTAGGAGTATACAACGGCGGAGCGGGATGCTTGTATAATGCAATTGATGATGCCTGGGATGAAGATGGACGTTTAAGCTGGGGGGGAATCAGTGAAAACTTGATTGGAGACTGCCAATACTCGGCAGATTATCCAAATGTGGTGCTTTTTAAGGGCGTCCCATAAAATATAACAATTATAATAAATTCAGTAATATTAGATTTATAGTATAGGTAATTGGAAAAATCCTAAGATTACAGGGTTTTTCACCAGGTTTTTTGTTGTTATTAATGAGAGGATCAATGATGAGAGGTATATTCTATCCAAGCAGCATCGCGGTAATAGGGGTATCTTCAAAGCCAACAAATTTAGGGAGAAATATCGTTGCCAACCTGGTTGAGTATGGTTTTGATGGTGTGGTTTTTGCAGTGGGGCCTAGCGGAGGGAACATCGAAACAAGGCGGATTCACAAATCGGTTGCCGATCTACCTGACCCGGTAGATCTTGCCGTGATCCTGACTCCGGCAAAAACTGTACCTGGAATTTTAGAAGAATGCGGCAGGAAGGGGATTAAATGGGCAATTATCGAAACTGCAGGATTCCGCGAGTTTACTGAAGAAGGTAAACAACTCGAGGAACAAATGTGCAAGATCGCAGATAAATACGGCATCCGATTTGTTGGGCCAAACTGTATCGGCGCAATCAACATGGAAAACGGATTGAGTGTGCCTTTCCCGAGGATGAAAAAGTTTGTCAAACCTGGAAATGTCTCGATCATCACCCAGAGTGGTGGGGTCGGGATGAGCGTGTTGAATTTGTTGGCAAACGAAGGTCTTGGTTTAAATAAATTTGTGTCTGTTGGAAATATGCTCAATATCGATGCTGAAGACATCCTTGAATTCCTCATTGAGGATGAAGGAACCGAATTAATCTTTATTTACCTTGAATCTATCCGCGATGGTCGCAAGCTGATGGATTATGCAAAAAAATCCAAAAAGCCAATCTTGATTTTCAAAGCGAATATTGGGGCGCTTGGTGGCAATATCGCCATGTCGCATACTGCATCATTAGCGAGTGATGATAAAGTCGTCGATGCCGCCTTGAAGCAGGCAGGAATCATCAGGGTGAGTGATGCAACTACGCTGGGTAATAGTTTAAAAATCTTAGAACTACCTCCCATGCGTGGAAAAAACCTGGCAATCATTTCGCGTTCTGGCGGGCATGCAGTGATTGCTGCGGATGCCTGCGAACTTTCTGGATTTAAACTTGCCCATTTCCCCGAAAAATATTTGCGAGAGATTGAGAGTCATTTCCGTGCTTCTGTGATCAAATTGACCAATCCGCTTGACCTGGGAGATTTGTTTGATTTAGATGTATATGCTCAAATAATCGAGGATACACTGAGCCTTGAAAATCTTGACGGCATTATCTTTCTGCACACTTCATTGTCTGACAGAGAAAATATAACAAGTCGTTTGCTGCTTGAAAAAATCATCGAAATGTCCGAAAAATTTGATAAACCTATCGCTTACTATCTCTCAGCGGCGGCGAGCGAGATTCATCATCTAAAACAAAATTATAATTATCCTGTTTTTACTCAGGTAGTTGAAACGATTAGAGCTTTGGAAATAAGCCACGAACAGAACAGCCTGACTGATAATCTCAAGCGTGAAATTAAGAGAGAAAAAATAAAATACAATAAAGATAACGTGTCCAATTACCTCGAACTTGCTAAGAAGGACAAACGTGATCTGCTTCTTTCTGAGGCACTCGGGGTGCTTGAATGCTACGGGATTCCTACAGTGCAGAGCAAAGTCGCTGCCAATGGAGAAGAGGTGCAGCAGGTTGCGGAAGAAATTGGATACCCCGTCGCAATCAAAGTGATCTCACAGCAAATCTCCCATAAATCGGACGTAGGTGGGGTTCAGTTAAATTTGATGAACGGCCCTGCAGTAAAGGCAGCATTCGACGATATGCTTGCAAGAACCAAAGAAGCTTACCCGGACGTTACAATTGACGGGGTGCTGATTCAGCCGATGGTTACTGGTGGGCGAGAGATCATCATCGGCGGAAAGAATGATCCGCAGTTTGGTCCGGTTGTTTTGGTTGGGCTTGGAGGGATTTTTGTTGAAGTTTTTGAGGAATCGGTTATCCGAGTAGCGCCAATTGACCGTGATGACGCTAAAAAGATGGTAGATGAGCTCAAAGGCGTGCAGATCCTCAAAGGCGCT
>JBDLJU010000021.1:0-21715 GCA_039714215.1 Chloroflexota bacterium
ACGGATTTGACGTACGGCACTAAAACTAAAACTGCCCCTCTGGAAATGTGGGTGTGCTCGCAACCCTAATTGCTCCCACTGCTGATTAAATGGCGCTTTGAGATTCCCCACCAAAGAAAATGAATATTTTTCCTTTAAGCCTGCAGCCAGTGCCAGCAGATGGTTCTCCACCCCGCCCACCGCCAGGGGGGACGCGGTAACCAGCAAGATTTTTGGGCGACCAGTCATTAATTTTCCCCTAAATTTTTAAACAGCGTATACGGATTTTTTTTAGACCCACGAACAAATCTCCCAACTGGAAATCCAAGATGATCCAACAGGCTTAATCCCTGGATATATGTATGAGTAATTTTTTTTCGAAGAGGCAGGTGCTTCAGTTTTGCGATCTTGCTGTACTGGTACGCAGACTGCAAATCTCCCGCCCAAAAGGCGGCATGCGCTGCCCTTAAGCCAGCTTTACTGACCGCTTCGTCTCGAGTCCCCCGCAGATTCAATGCAAGCTTGGTTGTTTTGTAATACGCCTCAATCACCTCAACCAATTCTTCGCCAAATTTGGCAAACGAAGCCACCGATTTTGCCTCCGGGTGCAGTCTGGCTTGCGCCAGTTCCTGTGACAAATAGCTAAACTTACCAACTTGCGCGAAACGCAGCCACAGCTCATAATCAAGCACGAAATCTAATTCTACGTCCAGGGAACCAGCTTTTTCCAAACATTCGCGGCGGAAAAATGCAGCTGGTTGGGGAATAAAATTTTCGGATTCAACCACGAATCTTCGCAGGTCAAACTCCCTGGCTGGATACCTGGACAGCACTTCACCCTGAGTATTAACGTAGCTGCAATCACCATAGATGCAAACAGCCTTTATGTCTTCAGCAAAAGCGTCTACCACTGCACTGACCGCACCGGGCAGGTAGACATCGTCCGCATTTAACCAGGTGGTAATTTCTCCACGGGAAAGGCGGAATCCCTTATTGATCGCATCAGCTTGACCCTCGTCTGGTTCAGAAATCAATGTGATCCGATCCACATATGATTCAAGGATCTCAAGTGTGCCGTCAGTCGATCCGCCGTCGATCACCAGATACTCAATATTTGGATAGTCTTGATTCAATACTGACTGCAGTGTTTGTTCAATATAATCCTGCTGATTTAGAACCGGAGTGATCACGCTAACCAATGGTTCCGTCTGGATCTCAAGTACCACCTAACACCTCTTTGAATACAGTTTCATATTGAAGCGCCACTCCCTGGCTGTTGGAAAACCTGGACAGCTGTGCTCGACCTTTCTCCACCAAAGCAGCGGAAATTTCTGGGTGGTCAGCCAGATCAGAAATCACACGGGCAATATCTTCGATATCTGTTGGATCAAAATACAAGGCTGCGTCACCCCCAACTTCCGGAAGACTGGTCACATTACTGCACAGCACCGGTTTCTCAAAACTGAACCCCTCGATCACCGGGATACCGAAGCCCTCATACATCGAAGGGAAGAATACTGCCCAGCAAAATTTATAAAGGGCAGCAAGTGTGTCTTCTTCCTCCCAACCAAAAATAACAACTTTTTCTTCCAATCCAAACTTGTTTACCAGGGCTTGCAGGTCATCTTTCGCCTGTGGACTAATTCCTGAAAATACCAATTTCTTCAGCTGCGAGTGGCCTGCCAGGAACAGCTTAAACCCCTGCAGTGCATTTCGGTGATTCTTATGCGGCCAATACTTGGCCGGGAAAAACAAATATTCGTTTTCTACCAAACCTGCAGACTTACCCATCTGCGGCATTTCAGTCACCTGGGTATTTAACCGGTTGTGGATCCCAGCATAAATCACGGAAATATCATCTTCACCACGCGTGCTGTTTTCAAGAATAGTATGCTTCACAAATTCGGAAATTGTAATCAGCCGGTCGGAAAACTCACAAGCTTCTTGATAATGCTCATTCAAGTACACCAGGCTGTTTTTTGAGAAATTCTCAGGAAATTTCAGGAACTGCAAATCCAATACCACACTTATTGTAGGAATCCCCGAGGTGTGAAACAGCGGGCCGGTGAAAGGGCAAAACAATAAGTCCACCCCAAGTTCGCTTAGAGAAACACCCTTCGCTGAGAATGGGAAAGCCTTGCGATATATCTTTTTGATCTGCTGTTGAATTTTCCTCGGGAAAACAAAGCTGATCATGCGATGCAAATACTGCTGCGTTTTTGCTAAGGGCGTATCTGAACTTGCCCCGATGATACAGACCCGGCGCACATTGGGCGCATCCAGCACCGACAATTCATCATGTGAGTCTTCGGATGTGAGAAGCAAATACTCAAAGGCAGATTTGTCGCCGCCGAAATGACCGATCAATTCAACCGCCAACATTCGCGCCCCCCCAATCCCAGCGTTTTTTGTTAACGGGGTCAAATCAACAGCAACAGTCTGCTTGTCACTCATTAAAATCCCAACTGCTTGCTGAGAGCCTATTCTTTAGTCTTTCGATGTTATTCTGATCAACAAAATGGTCATCCAGGAATTTATACATTCGCCCAGTCAGATTGGCTTTCGGCGCCATCTCTCCTTCTGTATACCCCACTGCTCGCATTGCTTCACTATTAAAAAACCAGAACATCTCTTGATACTCCAGCGGGAGTTCATCTTTCCATGCCCCAGCAATACCGCGACGGAAAAATTTCTTCTTCTTTTCACCATAATCCTCTTGCCCACTCTTTTTCTTGTTCGGTCCATAAGGAGTAGATTTTTCACGTAAATCATCAAAGGTTGGCAGTTTTTCAGGTTGCGGCTCAGGCAGGTCAATCACTGACCGCAGCTTTTCCACAGTAGCAACAGGTTCGGTGATCAAATCCTCGAAACGGATCACCAGGGCTGCTCGTTTCAACCATGTGAGTACGTTATTCCCCCAGCCGCCAAAGTGGCTGCCATGCCGCGCCAGGATGATTTCCTTCAGGTTTTGCTTATAGTCCGAACCCGGCTGTACAATATCTTTGGTATGGTGTGCCATCGAAACCACCGAATCGCGTCCATCCCGTACCAGATACACCACGGGGATTGAAGGATCACTCGGCTCAAGTTGGTGCGGAAGCACATGAGTTTTTACCACAGGATAAGAAAGGTAATCTTCCTTCTGCCTGGATGGATCCAGTTGAAACGCGCTGGATTCCATCCCATAAACCTCATGCATCACAATCCTAAAAAACGTGTTTCCCGATCTCGGGAAGGAAGCTAACCAAATCAATGCACACCTATCCTTATCCAAATTATTTTGAAGATCATTTAACTGTCCTGAAGAACGCGCCTCTCACGTATTTCTAATGCATAATTATACAATTCAAGATCAGCTTGGTTCAGGCGCCTAATTTCTTCCAATTCTTCCATCGTTGGGGAAGGGAACTGAGATTTGAATTCATAGTTGATGTTCCGTTCGGGTAAAGAACGGCTCCGCCATCCAAGTAATTTTGATAAATATATTACATCTTCCTCCAAATATTCTAAGAAGCCAACAAATGCGAGGTCAGAAAGATCAACTCCTTGCAGCACCCGCGACATCACATTTCTAGAAACCTGATGAGCAGCGAACTCTAACAAAGAAAACTCACCCAACAGTGTGAGATTCTCTCGAAAGCCCTCATCAAATTTTCGCTTAAAAAAATAATAACTTGAAATCACCCGCTGAACTGGAGCTCGCAACCAGGTCACCACAGGAACATCTGGGTAGGAATTAACAATCTCAATAATATCCTGATAGTAATAATGCCCATGAATTACCCGGGTGTCACCGGGGATCCGTGGAAGATGCTGTTGGAAAGCAGCCTGCCGGTCTTTAACTTCCGCACCGATATTCAGGCGATAATATTTTCGTTTGTACTCGCGTTTCAATATTTTCTTAAAAGACATCCCTGCGGTCTTTTGAATATGAATAGCAATCAATTCTAAATCATTGAATACCATAAAATAAACCTTCTAATCTCCAAAGCGTAAGTGCGTTAACCACCGGGATTCCTTGCTGCGCTCATCTCAATCGCTTGCTGGTAAATTTCCCAATCTTGCGGGTTTAATTCCCGGATCTCCTGTTTGATCTCCTCATCAATCTGATCATACTTGTTTTCGGATTTATTTTGAAAGAACTCTGTAAACTCACCCCAACCCAATTCTTGAGCCAGGTAACGCAAGTCTGCTGTGTAATTCTCTTGCACACCGATGAACAAAAACTCATCTAATCTTGTCCCACTGATAAATTTCGCCATCCGGTCACGGGCTACATTCTGGATCGCATACTCCGTCAAACTTTTAATCATTCGGTTCGTGATTCCCAGATTCAGGGTCGGGTTTTCATCGATCACCTCTCGGATTCGCTCCCGGAGGTAAAAGTAGTTGGAGATTACTCTTTTTACTGGGTCACGTACCCAGGTGATCATCTTGGTTTCTTCCGGGATACCAGGGTAAGCCAGCCTTAGCTCGGTTGGATTAAAGTGACCATGAAGCACCCGCACGCTTGGATTTAATTTTTCAGGAACTTTTGCAAACGGGTCTTCAGCATCACGTTGTTTTTTTGGTGGGAGGTCAACCCGTAATACTCCAGACTCTCTATATATTTCCACCAAAGTGTTCCGAAAAGATGTCCCAGCTGTTTTGGGAATATGAACTGACAGCAGCTCAATGTTCTGTCCCGAATTTTTTAGTAATTTCACCATATATCTGACCTTGCCATCCTGTTATTCTACCTGCCACTCGCTAGGAATATAAACTGCGGCTCGTTTGATCTTATTATCCAGCACATCAATGCTGCCAACTGCATGAAAAGTTTTCAACTTGTCATTATTGGCAGCATCAAAAAACTCTAAAGAAAGTGAATAATTTCCAGTTCTTAAATTTATTTGGGGAAATCCAACCTTTACTGAAGTAACACCTGATCTTGTCTCATCAACCTGAAGATCCCTCTGTTTAATAATTTTATCTGAAAACGTCTCGCCAATCACAATATATTCGCTGTTATAAATCAAGAACCTCGCGCCAATTTCCTTATTAATTTCATCGATCTCAGCGGAAAACTCAACCTCTAATGAATCCTTCGCAGATAACGACACCCAATACCCTTTTTGAGAGTCGATTTTATTTGTGAGTTTGATATTTAGTAGTTTAATTAATCCTGTTCCCGATTCACCCTGCTCATGCACATTGGCCTGCTGCTGATAATGCTCTATTCCCTCAAGCACATCTGTTGACTTATGTATAAATTTTCCTTTTTCCATCACAATAATATCTGTGCAGATCCTTGAAATCATCTGCATATTGTGTGAGATCAGAATCGATGCCGCCTGCTCAGAGAGTTGTTCAATTTTCTTAAAGGATTTTGCTTTAAATTTCCTGTCACCAACTGCTAAAATCTCATCCAGCAGGAGCACGTCTGGTTCCAACGCAACGGCAATCGAGAAACCCAAACGCACTCTCATCCCAGAAGAATAATTCGCCGTTGGAGAATTTATAAAATCCCCAACCTCAGAAAACTCAATTATCTCCTCAATTTTTTTATCTATTTCTTTTTTGTTAATTCCCAGCAGGGAACCATTCAAATAGATATTTTCATAGCCAGTCATTACCGGGTGAAAACCTACACCAAGAGAAATCAATGCCGCTGTACTTCCCCTAACACTTACCCTGCCGGCATCAGGTGGGTAAATACCAGCAATCAATCGCAGTAAAGTAGTTTTTCCGCACCCATTATGCCCAATAATTCCCAAGACCTGCCCCCGTTTGACATTCAGATCAATGTGATCAACTGCCCAAAATTCGCGTTTCCGTAATTGGGTGGTCCGTGGTTTTTTACCTATCAAGTTGCTAAACAGCTCGCCCGCTCCATACACCATAGATCTTTTTAGACTCTTGGAGAACTTCTTGGAAAGGTTTTCTGCCTGAATTAATACGTTCTTATCCGAATTTATACCGTCAATCATCTTCTCACCTATACCAATCGTTCAATCAGACGATGTTCAGAAACCCAAAATAAGCGTAAGGCTATTAAAAAAAACACCAACGAAGCTGCTGCACAGATGAAAAAGACTTTGGGTTCGTACAGTTCACCAGAGATCACAATTTCCCTGGCCGAGCTCACGAGATAAGTCAGCGGGTTATATGGGACGATCAGTTGAATCAACTCATTATCCAACTTGGTAGAATAGACCACTGGTGTCACCCACATAAATAAACCAACCACATAATCGAGTACTCTTTTTAAATCAGTCACGACAACATTAATTAATCCAGATATTAATCCAATCCCAGTACCGAGAAAAAATAAAGGCAGCAAAACCAGTGGAAAGAAGATCAACATCCAACTTAGCGAAATCCCGTAAAGCAATACCACCACCAAATTGATTGCAAATGTGATAGAAAAGTTTGTTGCGGAAATTAATGCCTGTTCTGCAACCATAATTTCATGTGGATAATAAACTTGGGATGAGAATTTCTTCCCGTTTTCTAAAGTTTTGGAAGCATCCGTATAAGACTTCATGAAGAACCGCCACACCGAGGTTCCGACCAATACATACACCAAATAGGGAACCTCTAAATCACCAGGCCGGAAGAAACCGGTTTGGTTCATAAAAACCCAGGAAACAACCGCCAAGAGAGGCGAGATTAATATCCAAGTGCTTCCTAAGAATGACTTTCTGTATCGAACAGCAAAATCCCGTTTGTACAGGTACCAGATCAACTGCCGAGACTCAATGACATTGCGAAAAATTATGCCCCATGTTTTCCAAAAGGGGACTGACAGTCGTTGATTTGGATAAAAAATTTTCGTAGTTTGAATTTTATTTTCTGTCATTCAGATATTATATCAACTAAAAACTAAATATTTGCCGCTTCAGTCCCCAATCAGCAGCTGAGCAATTCTCTCCGCAGCGTTACCATCTCCATACGGATTCTTCCCGGAGGACATCTGATGGTATTCCTCACTGTTTTCGATCAAAATACTCGCCTGTTCAACAATTGAATCTCGGTCTGCAGGCCCAACCAACCTGGCAATCCCCGCTTCAATCCCTTCCGGGCGCTCGGTAGTATCCCGCAGCACCAAAACCGGCTTCCCAAATGAAGGCGCTTCCTCCTGAATACCGCCAGAATCGGTCATCACAAATTTGCAGCGCTTGAGCAGCAACACAAAACTGTGGTAATCAATGGGAGCGATCAAAGAAATATTTTTTACATCTCCCAATATCCTGTTAGCTGGTTCCTGAACATGCGGATTCAGATGCACCGGATAAACAATTTGAATTTGATCTGCATATTTATCCGCAAGGATTTTTACCGCAGTAAAAATATTCTCCAGCGGTTCGCCAAAATTTTCTCTGCGGTGGGCGGTGAGCAGCACCACCTCACGATCATCTGGCAGGTTTACGAGGAATTCAGGCTCAACAGGGAGGGGTAACTTCACCATTATTTGCAAAGAATCAACAATCGTATTCCCAGTAACCTCGATCATCTTCGACTCAACCCCTTCATTTAGCAGGTTTTGCCTGGCGCTTTCAGTAGGCGCAAAATGCAAATCAGCCAGCACGCCAGTAATCTTCCGATTGATTTCCTCAGGGAAGGGTTGGCGTTTATTCCCAGTTCTCAACCCGGCTTCCACGTGAGCCACGCGCACTCCCTGATAATATGCTGCCAAAGCAGTCAACGCTACGGTTGTCGTGTCACCCTGAACAATTACCCAATCTGGTTTTTCAGCCTCAATTACCGGAGAAACCTTAGACAACACCCTGCCTGAAAGCTCCGCGAGGGTTTGATTGGGCTGCATCAAATCGAGATCAAAATCAGTTTCAATCCCAAATAACTGATTGACTTGATCTAACATTGAGCGGTGCTGCGCAGTAACACAGATCACTGTTTCCACTTCCGGGTATTTTTTCAGCTCCTGAATCACAGGGGCTAATTTGATTGCCTCGGGGCGAGTCCCATAAACTATTAAAATCTTCATCTAGATATACTATTCCTAAAAATTGGGGATTGCTATCAGTATAACGGATTCATTGAATTTTCAAAAGCCTAATAATCTAGATCAGCAAGAATCAATCGCCTGGTGGGATTGGGCAATATTCCCGCCAATCACTCCCCAAAGAGTAAACTAGATTTTCCTCGACTAGAAATACCAACACCATGTCATCAATCCTTAAATTGCCAACTTGCTTATTACATCCAACCGCGACGACTAAACTATCAGGGGAAAATACTATTCCTGGATCTCTTTCAATAAACAATCTGGCACGGATGGAGGGGAGGGGGCCTACCACTGAAAACCCAAAATAATCTGTTTCTTTTTGAGGAACCACCTGCCGAGGATATTGTGCTGTCCCATAAAAAACTTCAAGATCCTTCTCCTGCACTAACTGCAGCAAGGATTTTCCATCAAGTCCTATTTGGTCAACTGCATCCTCAGGAAACATCGAGACAGCATTTTTCAATGAAATATCTGGGAGCTGCTGCGGGATTGCTGCATCAGCAATTGGAACGAACAGCCCGATCCCAATAAGGAAAACTGCGGCAATATTCACCATGCTCCGATTTGTCTTCCCCTGGGAAATCTGGGAATCTGGGCGCGGCTTTGGCTTAATCGTAACAGGAGTAAACTGCACTGCAAGAAACAGGCGGTCTAATAAAAAGAAAATTCCCGCAAGAAAGTATAAGGTAAATACCCAAATACTGGGTTTTAAGTATCTCCCGCCCGAAGTCATGGCCAATGCGCTTGCCAGATTGTAAAAAATCATTACGACAAGCGGAGCTGCTCCCAACAATTTATTTTTTCCGATCAAAAAAGCCAGGCCAAGCAGAATTACAGCTAAATTAACCAGGATAATCACGCTTACCGAACCATCCCAAATTACAGTCTCGTCCCAATATGGCTGATCTAAAATCTCTGAAATATTCCTTATCTGGTAATTCATCGGAAAAATCAGTAAAGATTTAATCAGATTGTTAAGCAAATGAGCAGCTTGTAAATGAATGCTCTCCCAAAAATCACCGGCTAACAGAAATTTCTCTCTGCCTGGACTTAAAATCAGACGCGGCAGCTTAGCCACAGCTGGTCCCAACTGTGGCGATATTACTAAGATCCGATTTTTGATGATATATTTGAATTTATTGATAATTGTCAGGTATCCATATGCATTATACGCATAGATCATCCAGGGTAAAATCACCCCAAGAAACCCCGCGTTTGCCCATAAAAACCGCTGCACCCCCTTGATGAATTTAGGGAGCGAGCGCAGCATGATCAAAACAAAGGCTGCAAAGTAGAGCAACAACACATTTGCACGAAAGTATGAAAAGAGACCAATCAGCCCAAGAGTAATCACACCTAAAACCTTCCGGTCTAAATCTTCCATCCAGCAAAGCAGTGAATAGGTAATTGCGACTACCCCTAGCATCATCACTGGCTCTGACAGCAGCAGCTTGACATGCGCGCTGTTAATATTTACCGAAGAATTTATTGTGTTAACTTCATACAGGATCCCCATTACCGCCAGGGCTGCGCCGAACGTTTCGGAATACAATTTCCTCCCAATTAAATAGAGCAATGGCGTGGTTAAACTTAGCAGCAATACCTGGATACTCGCCATTGCCACGTAATCTTTCCCTGTGAGAACCTGCAATACTGCCAGATAAGCCATCTCAAAGGGTTTTTCCTCCGACATGCCATTAAGGATTCCTTGTCCTGCAAGCATTAATTGACCCCCGAAATCAAAACGCTGGGCGTCTGACAATGGATAATACTCGTGGTTGGGTGCGGCGGGCTGATAAACAAAATAGCTTCTAGCAATCGGCTGTCCATTCCATATAAAAAATGAAATTGCCCAAAACAATAGAAGCATCACCCATGGGTGAACGTTCCATGTCTGATCTGAAAATTTTATTGATTTTAATCCGGTCAGAAAAATATACCCAAACACCAAATAAAGCACTTGCTCCGGAAGCACTGGGACCCCTGCAGTATTCCAATACCTGTTGATCGGGGGGATAATCCCAAACCGTGTCGACCAAATTATTATTACCAAAATCCCAGAAAATGCCAGCAGGATCAGCCAGTTTCTCATAATCGGTTTGGCTGGTCTTAGTTCAGCATTTAGGAAATAACCCTTTTCTCTTCCCTCAAACACCATCAGGATGACAAAGTTTAATAATATTCCCAACGCAAGCACCACAGATGGCAGCAGGCGTTCCCAGATCAATTCGAAATCTTTGATCTTATACGCTGGAAAAACCCCAATTGCCAGGATCAATAACACGGCGACCCAGATAGATTTTTGCCATTTGACCAGGCTTTCAGAAAGTTGAAGCAGCAATCCCTCCAGCAGTTTAATTCGATGGAGCCAAAACCCCAGGGCAAACAAAGCCAAAGCAAGGGAAAAAAACATCCCAAGATTAATTAAGCGGGAAATAGAAAGGCCAAACAAAATACTATTTTTGGGATCCCCCGGAATTGCCAGCAAGTAGAACCCCGCTGCAAGTGCTTCTATTCCCGAAATCCGGAAAAAGATTTTGTGGTTATCCATGATTGTCTTGTTTACTCTGAATCAAGGGACAAAATATTCTCATACACCAACAAAGTTTGTGAATTTACATCACCAGCGCTGAATTTCTTCAACGCAAGATTGTGAACGTTCATGCGCAGTCGTTCGTAGTCCGCTTTATTTTCCACCATATGGGTGATCGCCCGCGCCAGGGCGGCAGCGTCCTTCGGCGGCACCAGTAATCCGGTTTCGTCATGATTAATAATTTCCCGGCATCCCGGCCAATCACTGGCCACAACTGCCCGGTTAACCATCGCGGCTTCTACCAACGTTGTTGGCACACCTTCTCCGTAATTTGTCGGATTGGCTAACAAATGAATCCTGGAATATGCCTCCTGCATATCCTCAACCCATCCCCACCACTCAACGTTCGGTTCGCTGTCCCAATTCCGTAACTCTTCAATCGTCACGCTGTCCGCATTCCCTGGATCGGGTTCGCCGATCAGCACCATTTTGCAGGACACAGCGTCTGCTCGCAGCTGCCTTGCAGCCTCGACAAACAGCTCAACGCCCTTTTCCCTGAGCATCCTCCCAACAAACCCGACAGTGAACTCACCTTCAGGCAGAGGCGAAGGATAAAACCGCTTTTCATCCACGCCAACACTCGGTATCAGAGTGGTCTTCTTTTCAGAAACAATTCGTTTATCCAGGAAAAAATTCTGGTCATCTCGATTCTCAAAAATCATTTGTTGGGAAAGACCTTTTCGGAGAGCGATCCTTAGGAAGTTGGTCACCAGCGGTTTCAGAAGTTTTGCTTTCGTCTCACTGCTCGAGTATACATACCCCCGCCCAGGAACAGAATTGACCACTGGAATACCCAGCGGACGCACCGCCAGTGAGCCGTATAGCAAAACCTTCATGGTATGGTGATGGATCAAATCCGGTTTTTCCTGTGCATAGATTTCACGCAGGCGCTGCATCGAGCGGTATTCTGTCCAGGGAGTCAATGTTTGCCGCCCCAATTCCCAGGGGATATGCCGGTAACCGGAAGCTGCCAACTTCTCCGCATAGCGGTCAGGCGGACTGACCAACACAGGTTCCCACCCCCGCAGAGCGATCTCATAGATCAATGCGGAACGAAAATTATATAAATACCAGGCAGTATTTGCCGCAAGAAGGATCTTCATATCCCTGCTTTTTTTGCTATTAATTGATGAATTTTATATCCATTTTGGATACGCAGTACTGACGAACTTCTCAGCAAAGATATTATCACACAAAACCATGTCTCGCTGAAATCGGACCACCTCACTAGTTTTCATTTTAATATACAAAACATACGTTCTATTTTGGCAACAAAGTGGTAAAATATTTATATGGATCTCTTTGACCACTCAATGAAACAAAACCTGGCCCACGAGGCGCCGCTGGCCGCCCGCATGCGCCCGCGCACTCTGGAAGAGTACATTGGGCAGGAGCATATTCTCGGAAAGGGCAAACTGCTCCGCCGGGCAATTGAATCCGACCGGCTGTTTTCCTCGATCCTGCTGTGGGGGCCACCCGGCACTGGCAAAACCACCCTGGCGACAGTGATTGCTAACCTTACCCAGTCTTACTTTGTCACCCTCTCCGCGGTACTCGACGGAAAAGCGAAACTGCGCGAAGTGGTAGCAGAAGCCCTTGAACGCCGCAGACTGTACAACACCCGCACAATCCTCTTTGTCGACGAGGTCCACCGCTGGAACAAAGCCCAGCAGGATGCCCTGCTTCCCCATGTGGAAAACGGCACCGTCACCCTGATCGGCGCCACCACCGAAAACCCCTATTTCGAAGTCATCTCTGCCCTGGTCTCCCGTTCAAGGGTTTTTCAACTGCGTGCCCTGGAAGAAGAAGATGTCCGCACGGTGCTGGAGAACGCCCTCCACGATGAAGAACGTGGCCTCGGCAAGTACACCGTCAATATTCACGAAGATGCCTTCCTCCACCTGATCAACATTGCCAGCGGGGATGCCCGCAATGCCCTCAACGCTCTGGAGCTTGCTGTGGAATCGACCCCGCCCGATGCCGATGGCGTCGTGCAGGTCACCGTCGAAGTCGCCCAGGAATCGATCCAGCGCCGGGCGGTGCTCTACGACAAAGATGGCGACGCCCACTACGACACGATTTCTGCTTTCATCAAAGCGGTGCGCGGCTCAGACCCCGATGCCGCCCTCTACTGGCTGGCCAAGATGCTCTATGCCGGTGAAGACCCGCGCTTTATTATCCGCCGGTTGCTGATCCTCGCCGGAGAAGACATTGGGCTCGCCGACCCAATGGGGATGGTTGTTGTAAATTCCGCCGCCCAGGCCTTTGACTATGTCGGCCTGCCTGAGGGAATTTTTCCGATCGTGCATGCCACCCTCTACCTGGCGACTGCACCAAAATCCAATACCGCCACTGCGTATTTCAAAGCCTTTGAACGTATCGAACAGGAAGGCAAAACTGAAGTCCCCATCCACCTCAAGGACGGCAACCGCGATGCCAAAGCACTTGGTCATGGGAAAGATTACAAATATCCCCACTCCCATCCGGAGCACTTCCTCCCCCAGCAGTATCTGCCCGACGAGCTGCTCGGCACCCACTTCTACACCCCCTCATCTCAAGGTTATGAGCAGCAGGTCGGCGACCGCCTGGAAGCCTGGCGCGCCGCCCAGAGGGCAGCCCTCAACATCACCGAGACCGAGAATATCCCCGAACTCAGCGAAAGCGAAATCCTCGAGATCAAACGCCGCCACAAACCCACCAGCGGTAAGTCAAAAACGTAATTAATCAATCAGGCAAATTTCACTTCAATCCCACCATTATTGTTTTACTCCTCTATATCGACCTCCACACTCGATACCTGTACCGGCAGGTTCACTGCCCCATCATACAACCCGATGAACTTATCGGTCTGCTCAGTACCATATCCCCGTAAATTCTCTGCCCAGCGAAAGCCTATCGACTGATAATTGAGCGCAACCGAAACCGTGAACGGGCCACTCGCTTCAGAAACATCCACCTGATAGCGCACGGTATCCCCACCGCTAATGAAATCTAAATCTTCTGCCGCAAGCCCGTGAGTCGCCGTCTCGGGGATCACCGCAGTAAGTTCGAACCCAGCCGGCAGCAGGCGATTATCTTTGGCATACCCCGCTCCATACAGCAGTGTGGTGGTCACCTGACCGTCAGTATTGAGCAGGATTGTCTCATAGATCTGCACCTCGTCCGGACTGCTGATCACCGAATAGTGCGGCTCATACATACTTTCATCCAGATCGTTATCATTACCTATGATCAATCCATCCGGCCGCGAAGCACCGGATTCAAAAATCAGATTGCCTTCCCCATCACGGACCGTCAGCTGCAGCCACGCACGCCGAGACGGAAATCCAGTGGGGAACTTGTGTCCGGTCATGGAGGTCACGACCACATCCAGCCCCAGCTGACCATCCGTCACGCCCATATTCAGCACCTCCACCGTCGCGGTCTGCGTTTGCAGCATTAGTTCAGTTGCTGCCACGGCTGTTTCAATTTGCCCGTCTTTCGCTCGAGACCCAAGGATTTCAGGATTATCGCCCACCAGGTTTAACATGAACGTATTCGCCCCAGTGAAGCTGTGCAGGCGCAGGTACTCTTTTGGCTGCCCCATAACTGTGGAGATAATCACATTGCCACTCACCGCTGGCATGTGGCAGTCCTGGCAGGTCTGGGTTTCCACATAGCTGCTGTTGACCCACTCAAAATAAGCCATTTGCTCTGGAAACTCCCCGGCTACTTCGCCTACCGCATTCAAGTAGGGCGTGTACAGCGTATGGCATGTGGCGCACAAAGCTGAGTCAGTCATGTGCGCAGACTGTTCTGCCAAAAAACCACTGGCTTGGGCCATCACGTTCGCAGGCTGACGTCCAATCGGGAACGGGCCATAAATCATCCGCTCACCGTATATAGTGTTATCTGAATCAATCAAAAATCCCCCACTGAAGCTCGCCAGTGTTCCAAGATTATCGGCCATTATCTGGTGGCAACCGGTACAGGAGACCGCATCCATTGCCAGGTCATGGAGCGGATTCTCGGCATTGAGGAAACCATCCTCAAACATTGCCGCTGTTTCCCCGTTCGCATTAGCATCAAAGTGGGCCAGCGGCATATGGCAGGTGGCGCATTTATTCTCAATCACTTCCGAAAGCTCCGGGTTTTCGACTACCTCTGCGCTTACCGATGCTTGCCAGTACGGGTCAATCGCAGCGAAGGCATGCATCGAGCTGCGCCATTTTGAATCAAAAGAAATATCGTTGCCGTCCGTATCGCTCAACCCACTATGACAGGCTAGACAGTTGCCTGACGCGGCTACCAGTGCTGTGCGGTCCTGGTGCAAATCCGGCAAAGCAACCTCGAGATCGACCAGTAAACGTTCTGCCGCCGCGCTGATTGTGACCTCAGGCTCTTCCGTCAGAACCTCAACAGCAGGCACTTCCACAGCTTCTTCAATTGGTGTTGGATCGATTGCGATTGAGATTGGTTCTGGCTCTCCCCCACATCCAACAAGTAATCCGGTAAATACAAGGATTATCACAGATAACATCTTCATCTTAAGCCTACTTCCCATTACTAATTAACCAATTTCATCTGTGCACTATTACACTAATTATAATCCTTTTGACAAAATATCAAATACCCAACCGGAGTGACCAAGGATTACAGAGTAACTAATCGGACCAGCCAAAATAATCCCGATTAGGATAGCCTTCTTCACTGGTACAATTGGAACACACCTTCTTTTATTACACCAAAAAAGGTTTCTAAAATGCCCGTAGTCCTGCTCATCCGCCACGGCGAGAATGAATATGTCAAAAAAGGCCGCCTCGCTGGTCGCCTACCTGGGGTACATCTCAATGAAAAGGGCCGCGCCCAGGCAGATGCCCTCGCTGAAACCCTCAAAAAAACACCAATCAAAGCTGTTTATGCCAGCCCGCTGGACCGCACTATCGAAACCGCCGCCCCGCTCGCTACAGCCCACAATCTAAAACCGATTCCCCTCGATGGCCTGCTCGAAGTCGATTTCGGTAAATGGCAGGATAAAACCATCAAGCAGCTTTCCCGCCAGAAGCTGTGGAAAACCGTGCAGTCCCGACCATCTCATGCTCAATTCCCCGAGGGCGAGACCTTTGCCCAGGCGCAGCTGCGGATCATCACCGAGATCAACCAGCTCTGCAGCCAGCACAAACCCAAAGATCTCATCGCCTGCGTCGGACATAGCGACATGATCAAGCTTGCCGTCGCCTACTACCTCGGGCTGCCCCTCGACTTATTCCAGCGCCTCACTGTTCAGCCCGCTTCGATCAGCACTCTCCATATTCACCCTGAGGGAGGTGCCCGGCTGATCAATCTCAACCACATTCCCTACACCCTTCCATCAAATACAGACCCACTGCATCAAGGCAAACACTGAGCCCGCACCAACCTGGAGATCAGGTCCATTCTCCCCCCAATAAACATCCCGCCATTGAGGCAATGGTATACTTAATTCAACTCAGATGTGTACCTCACAGCCTGCATCGCAACAAGATCACCTTGAAAACAAATCATATTGAGAAACCCTGATGGATGATTACGAATTCAACGAAATTGACCTAAAACCCGTATCCCGGCTTACCACCGATGCGATTGGCCCTCCCGGAAAGCGCGTCTTTTATATTCAAGGTAACACTGAGGATCAAACCATCTCGCTGATCATCGAAAAGTTCCAGCTCCAGACCCTGATGGTTGGCGTTGAGCAGTTCCTCGTCGAGATCCGCCAGCGCTATCCGGAGTTAGAAGAAGCGCCCAACAATTTCGAGGAAGATTTAATGCACATCGACCCGCCAGTTGAGCCGCTCTTTCGCGTTTCTGAACTTGGTCTCAGCTATGATGTGGATAGCGACCTGGTTGGTCTGATCGCGCGAGAAGTCCCCTCTACAGACGAGGAAACAAAGGGCAGCATCGTTCGTTATTGGTGCACGCGTGAACAAATCCGTTCGCTGGCCAATTGGGGTCTTGAACTGGTCAACCGCGGTCGTCCGCTGTGCGAACAGTGCGGGCAGCCAATGGACCCTGCCGGTCACTTTTGCTCCCGCAAAAACGGCCATAAGTCCTGACATCCCCAGCAATGTCTCCACTCCCCCAACTATCATTAATCTTAGACTGCCTTAACCTGGGCACCATCACCATTGAGGGACAGTTCATGTGGGGATCGAACTATACATTCCTATGCCATGTTGAACACCAAGAAAACACCATCCAGGCGGTCTATAAACCAGTCCGCGGTGAGCGCCCCTTGTGGGATTTTCCAAGCGAAACCCTTTCCGGGCGTGAGGTCGCCGCGTTCCTGATCAGCCGGGCAGGCGGTTGGGATTTTGTGCCGCCGACCGTTTACCGCCAGGAAGCCCCCGCCGGCCCAGGATCGCTGCAGTTGCATATTGACCACAACCCCGAATACCATTATTTCAACTTCACCCCAGAAGACAAATCCCGTTTGCGGCCAATCGCCCTCTTCGACGCGGTGATCAACAACACCGACCGCAAAGGCGGACACATCCTCAAAGACCCAGATGACAAATTGTGGCTGATCGACCATGGAGTATGCTTTCATACCGAACCCAAACTGCGCACGGTAATCTGGGATTTTGCCGGCCAGCCATTTTCATCAGAAGCTGCCAGCCGGTTAAAAACCCTCAAAACCGGCCTGTCCTCTGGCACGGCTCTGAGGGAAGAACTGGATAAGTACCTCTCCCTGCGGGAAATCCAGGCAATGTGCGCCAGGATTGACCAGCTGCTTGATGCCAATGCCTACCCTGAGCCAGGCTCAGAACGCTACGCCATCCCCTGGCCGCCGGTCTAATCAAACCTCAATTCTCAGGAGTTACCCATGACCCATTACAACCTCGCCCTGCTCGGTTTTGGCAGCGTTGGGCAGGCCTTCGCTCGCTTACTTCATCGAAAAGAATCCGAAGTCAAAGAAACCTTCGGGATCACATTTTCCGTTACCGCAATTGCCACCGGAAGCCGCGGCCGGGCAATCAACCCAGGCGGGATAGACCTCGAGCAGGCCCTGGCATTAATTGAATCTGGCCAATCTTTAAATACCCTCTCTGCCGCTCCCGCCCCCGATGACAATATTGCCTTCATCAAAACCAGCGGGGCGGATCTGCTTTTTGAAAACACCCCGGTGAGCTACAGCGACGGTCAGCCTGCTTTGGACCACCTTCGTGTCGCCCTGGAAAACGGGATGCATGCCCTCACCGCCAATAAAGGACCTGTGGTACATGGATATCATCAGCTAAAAATGCTGGGGGAGCAGGTCGGGAAAAAGTTTTTCTTCGAATCGACCGTGATGGACGGCGCCCCGGTCTTCGGCCTGTTCCGAGAAACCCTTCCCGCTGGGCAGATCAGTGCGATCAACGGTGTGCTCAACTCAACCACCAACCTGATCCTCACCCGCATGGAAAACGGCGAGACCTTCGATCAGGCGGTCGCCTACGCCCAATCGATCGGCATTGCAGAGACTGACCCCAGCGGAGACGTGGATGGCTGGGATTCGGCGGTCAAAATTTCCGCCCTGATCACCGTGATGATGGACGCTCCCTTCACTCCTGATAAAGTCGACCGTGAGGGTATCCGGGGCGTCACTCCAGAAATGATTGCCGCTGCCAAATCCAACAGCAAACGCTGGAAGCTGGTCTGCACTGCGATCAACCAGGATGGGGAGATTTCTGCCAAAGTTGCCCCCCAGCAGGTCAGCCCCAATAACCCGATGTACACCATCGACGGCACTACTTCGATCGTCACCATCCAGAGCGATGTACTCGGCGATCTCTCGCTGATTGAGAGCGATCCCGGTCCGCACACTACCGCCTACGGCCTACTGGCAGATTTTATCAACGCCACCAGGGCAGAGTGAGCTGTTTGGTAATTTATTGTTAAAAGAAACGAGAGCTGACAAATGCCAGCTCTCGTTTGATACTTAAGCCGATTTGTTAGGGCAAGAAATCAACTGTGACCGAATGCACATGGTATTCCACCACCTCGTTTCGGTCAGCACACGGACCAGGGAGGAAACCGCCATGCACCAATGCCTGGCAGGTGGCATACCAATGCCCGGTAAAGGTATGCGTTCCGGTCATTCCTTCAGAAAAATTATGCACATAGTATTTCTCGATCAGCAAAGGCTTATGCCCAACGACCTGGCGAGAAACATAATCATTATCTACAAACACACCATCAATTTCCAAAGCGAAGCTCCAGGCCCCAACTGGGGCTTCATCCGGGATTATCAGCAGCCAGCCATGCTTAATATGGAACCCCTCCCCTGCGGGGAAGGTGGTTTGTGCCCCAGGCCAAACGAACAGCCGATCGCCAACTGGCGCTTTGGGCTTTGCTGAAACTGGCATAACCACCACGAGTAAAGCAATCACCACCAGGAATAAAATCTTTCGTTTCATCATTACCTCCGTTTAGAACATAAATAACCCCTCGATTAATCCACAAGGGTT
This sequence comes from Chloroflexota bacterium, assembly GCA_039714215.1. GTDB lineage: Bacteria > Chloroflexota > Anaerolineae > Anaerolineales > UBA11579 > UBA11579. Next base: position 19,046 of record JBDLJU010000021.1, read on the forward strand.
TGAATAAAATCAGGAAAAAATGAGTGTGAGAAGGTTATTCCTGCCTGGTGTACCGGGTGCTGTGCCCACAAGATGTTCTCCCGGCAGATTTTCCCATATTTCTACTTATAGCATAATTTTGTTCTTGAATCAAGTCACACAAATCCTACGGTACCCACTGCGGCGCGTATCCGTTGATCACCAACCGGGTCCCCGCGCCATTTATCTCTAACAGCCAAATCTCCGGCTGCTCAGTGAGCAGCGTAACATTAAACCGCACAGCAGCGATCTGTCTTCCATCCGGGTGCCAGCTCAACGCTGAATACTCATAATCGGGAGCATTGGTCAATTGACGGGGCTGTCCGCCAGAGGCTGAGATCAACCACACCTGCCTGCCTGGCGTCCAGCGTACCTCATCCAGGAAACGCCGGGTGAATGCCAGCAGTTGTCCATTGGGAGAATAAGCCGGCGAATAATCCTCAACGAGATCATCTTCGGTCAGGTCTGCTACACGAGAAGAATCCAGACTGTAGCGCTGCAAATGACTGCTCGCCACCACCACCGGATCAAGCTCAGATGGGTCAACCGGCTGGTTTGATTCCTCTCCGGTGGGCCCGCGCAGCAAATCTGTTTCATACTCAATAAAATCTGGGGCTGTAAACTGATTGCCGCCAGGAGCCCAGACCCCCAACTCTCCGGATTGATTCGGCCAGCTTGTGATCGTTTCCCCTACCTCAAGATCAACAACATTAAATTCCTCAGCTTCCGCATCATAAAAACTTAACAATCCATCCGCAGACCAGGCCGGGAAACTGGCTGTCTGGTTGGGTGTGCTAATTTTGATTTCTTCTCCCCCCCCACCTGTCAGGGGCAGCGCCCAAATTTCCACCCCGCCGCGTTGATACGCCAGCCACTCGCCGTCTGGGGAGATCACTGCCTCGGAACAAATCGCCCGCTGGCAGCTCATCACCCGTCCTGCTTCTCCTTCAAAACGGTCAATCAATAGCAGATCAGTGCCTCCCTGCGAATTTTCTGCAAAATAGTAAACTAACAACCCATCCGGATTCACTGTGAAACTGATCACCCCGCCGGTAACGGTGAGCTGACTGGCCTCCCCTGTTTCAAGGTCCATCATGTAGATATTTGCGCTGCTGCCAGCCGGCCACAAATAAGCAAGCTGTACCGGAGCCACCCCGAACGTCCAGCTTAATGCCCCCGGCAGTGGCAATCCTAATTGACTGCGTCCACCCTCCCCCAGAGACACCTCAATTTCTGTCCCTGCCGACCAACCAGCGTCAGGTTCAAAACGCAAGGTTGAACCGTCCCAAATGAACTCCCCAGGGATTGATGGAGAAATTTCAATCCGATCCTCAACTGTTTCTTGTCGCATCTCTCTTGAGAATGTGATTTCAATTGGTGAGAATCTGGAAACTCCTCCCACCTTTATTTCAGGACCAAACCCCACCACTACAGGGCGCAGCACAAAGAAGAGGATTGTCAATATCACAACCAGCAAGCCCCCAACTCCCGCCGTAATCCGTTTCCAGTTCATTTTAATATTATAAGTCAATCTGGCCCTTTTTGTCCCAGGGATATCCTCATCCGCTAATAATTTCTTGTATAATGGAATAAACTACCAATTATCGAGGAAAAGATGAATACAAAGCCAGACAAGATAAATGCTATTGCCATCATCATGATAGTCAGCGGGGCGCTAAATATTATTGCAGGGTTCGCTGTAACCCTCACCCTGGTTATCACCATCTTAGGAATTTTATGCATACCGCTGGGTTTGATCCCTATCGGCATCGGAATCTACGAGATCATTCAGGGTGCCAATATCCTCAACGATAAACCTGTTAAAAACGTCATGCTGGTTGGCTGGCTGGAAATTGCCAGTGTGTTATGGGCCAATATCATCTCACTGGTCGCCGGTATCCTCGTTCTTGTTTTCTACAACGAGGAGGATGTCAAAGCATACTTTGATGGCGTTGCCTTAGATATTGTTACACCTGCTGAATAACCCCTCTGCAAACTTATCCCCAAATATGCCCCACAGAAATTTGTGGGGCTATTCAATTAACATCGCAGCAGAATTTTAACCAGCGCACAGCAGTATCAATCGGCCTGCCTGATGGTAAAATCATCCCAAGATGAAAAAATGGCAATTTTGGTTCGGCGCAACTATCAGCGCCCTGTTTTTATACCTGGTCCTCAAAGATATAGAATTTGCCACGCTGTGGGAAATAACCAGCGAGGCAAACTACTGGTGGATCCTTCCCGGGATAGGCGTGTATTTTATCGGGTTGTGGGTACGAGCCTGGCGATGGCATTACCTGCTCCGCCCTCTGAAGCCAATCCCGACAAAAACGATGTTCCCCATTGTGGCAATTGGTTACGCAGGGAACAATATCTTCCCCGCTCGTGCCGGCGAGGTACTCCGTGCAGTAGTACTCAAACGCAAAGAGGATGTGCCAATCTCCGCTTCTCTGGCCACAATTATCGTTGAACGGGTCTACGATGGCGTGGTGATGCTCGCCTTTATCTTCGTCAACCTCAGCGAGCTCTCCAAACTCACCGATGAAGTAACCCTCTTTCAGAACCTGACCATCCAGGATATTGCCCTGTATGGCAGTTTCTTATTCCTCGGCGTGCTTGCTGTTTTTTTGCTGGCCGCCATGTTCCCTGCTC
>JBDLJU010000022.1:0-21660 GCA_039714215.1 Chloroflexota bacterium
TGGCCCGCCTGCAGGATGATTTCATCGCCATGGTCTCCCACGAACTTAAAACCCCGCTGGGATTCATTAAAGGTTATACCACCACCCTGCTGCGTAAAGACACCGAATGGGATCGAGAAACGCAGCAAGATTTCCTCGAGATCATCGACGATGAAGCAGACCGGTTAAGTGAGCTGATCGGGAATTTATTGGACTCTTACCGGCTAAAATCCGGCAGCGCGGAATTCAAGCTGGTTCCGGTTCCGCTGGCAAGTTTTTTCAAGAATATCTTTGACCGCTTGAGTAAAAAAGAAGTCAACCTCGATATCGAAATCCAGGTTTCACCCACCGACCTGGCAGTAATGGCGGATGCCAAACAGCTCTCACAGGTGATCGAGAATTTAATCAGCAATGCATCAAAATATGCACCCAACTCCACCGTAAAAATCCACGCCTCCCAAAAAGACGACAAACTGCTGATCACGATCGCCGATAGCGGTCCTGGAATCCCAGCGGTACACCTGGATCACATCTTTAAGCAATTCTACCGGGTGCCGGAGCGCAGCGCCGGTGTGAGAGGTACCGGGTTAGGTTTATATATCTGTAAACATATTATTGAGGGACATGGCGGAGAAATTAAGATAGAATCAGAATTGAACAAAGGAACCACTTTCCATATCCTTCTTGAGCCTGCGGATACCGCAGGGAAATCCTGAGGTAATTATGACTAAGAAAATCTTGACCGTAGATGACGAACCACGTTTCACTAAATTGATCGAAGCCAACCTTTCTGCAGAAGGGTACGAAGTGCTGATTGCCAATGACGGGAATTCAGCACTTGAACTGGTCGCCGGCAACACACCAGACCTTGTGCTGCTGGATGTGATGATGCCTGAACCGAACGGGTTTGAAGTGCTTTCCCGGATCAGGGCATTTTCTAACGTGCCAGTGATCATGCTGACCGCCAAAGGTGAGGAAGGTGACCGGGTTGAGGGCCTCAACCGCGGGGCAGATGATTATGTGGTCAAACCTTTTTCCGCAAATGAGCTGCTCGCCAGGGTAAATGCCGTATTGCGGCGGGCAAAAATCTTTGTTCCGGAGGAGCAAGATCGCACTTTCTCCCATCGCGAGCTCTCAATTGATCTGGCTAAAGCAGAAGTGACCCTGGGTGATGAACAGGTTTTCCTCTCTGCAACCGAGTACCGTTTGCTGCTTCAGTTTGTCCATAACGTTGGCGAAACGATCACCGCAGAATATTTATTGACCAATGTATGGGGCGAGGAGTACGCCTCGGACAAGGAAATATTATGGGTCTGCATCTCCCGCCTGCGCCAGAAATTAGAGGAAGATCCCAAGCACCCAAAACACATCGTAACTCGCTCTGGAGTCGGATATACTATGCCGCTTTAGTGAAGGAGTTTTCTATTGTCTGAATACCGAGTTATTATCATCGATCCTGACCCAACCACCACCAAATACCTGGCTTTTGAACTGAAAAAGGCAGGCTTGGAGGTCTTTTCTACAAATAATGCAAAAGAGGGATTGGTGCTTGCATACCAGCAGCGGCCGCATGTGATCATCTTTGAACCGATCGTCACAGATATTTCAGCAAAGGTATTTCTCTCAAAAATTAAAAAAGACCGCCGCACCAGCCGTTCACGGGTGATTGCCTTCTCATCCCTGACCTCGCCTCAAGAGATCCAGGCCGCGATCAACCTGCCCTTCTATCATTACATGGCAAAAGAAGGCGCTTCTGTGCCCACGCTGATTGAGAAGATCAATGAGGCAGCAGAATCTTCCCGGTCAAGCGCCGAGCGGCAATCTTTCAAACAAAAAACCGGGGAGTTGGTCGCTGAACAGGAGGAAATCGTTGAATCAGCCGGCAGCGGCAAGCTGATCGTATTCCTCAGCGCCAAGGGCGGCGTCGGTACTTCTTCGATATGCGCCAACCTCGCCCAGATGTTCAATCCCGTGGATGAGATTCGGGTGGTGGTGATGGATCTGGTTCTCCCGATTGGTTCAATTGCCTCGATTGTGGGGTACGATGGACCTTTAAATATCATTGAAGCCGCGGCGATGCCCAGCGCGACCGGATCGCTGGAATCTCTTGAGGAGAAACTCCCCAAACCTGAAGCCTGGAATTTTCAACTGCTTGCAGGATCACCCTCCCCCGAGGAAGCCAACAAGCTCGATATCTCAAAAATCCCGGTCTTGATCAATAACCTGAGAAAAATATTCGATTATGTCTTCGTTGATTTGGGGAAATCGCTTTCCCGGATCAGCCTGCCGATTATCACCTCAGCAAGTCAAATTGTGATGCTGCTAGGCCTCGACCAGCCCACCGTCACCCAAACCAAATCTGTCTGGGACTATCTGAAATCTCAGGGTGTGGCTGAAAAGAATTTTTATTTTTTGATCAACCGTGCTGTCGGTCTTGAAGGCTTGACCAAGTCTGAGGTCGACGAGCAGCTTGGCATCCGCATCCCGCTTGCCCTTCCCCACATGGGGCGCGATTTTTCACTCGCAAACAATTTGAACCTCCCGGTGAGTGTAAAATTCCCGCAGGACGCGGTAACATTCTCCCTGGTCCAGGCAGCCGGAGAAATAAAAGAAAAGATTGATTAATTTCTGCCGCCTTAAAAAACAAGAAATTTCAATGACTTGTTTGGCCTTGATCGGCAAAAAATTGGTGAGTGCAGGATAAAAAGGAGTACCAACAATGACGATCCACTACGACGAAAAGGGCAAATTCTACACCGACATCATTTCGAAAAAAAGTGTCCCCGCCATCATCCAGACGACAAACGACCGGGTGGAAGGGATGGTGCATATTCGGCGGGGAGAGCGCCTCAGCGATGAGCTCGAGCGTGAAACTAAATTTCTGGCAGTCACAGAAGCAAGAATTTTCAACGCAGAAAACATTCCAACTTACAGTTCAAGCTTTTTATCGGTAGCGAAAGACAACATTGTCTGGATCTTTCCCGTAAATGGTGAGGATGAAGTATAAATAGGTAAAAAAGATGAGCACATTACAGGAACAAAGCAACCAATCACAAGCCTCTATGCAAGCCCCCGACATTGCCAAATTAAAGGCATATCTGGTCAGCCAGATCCAACGCGGCCTTGAAGGTAAGCCCCCACCTCCGGCTCAGCGTAAGCAGGCGATCGAACAGCTCCTTGAACAGGTGTATGTACAAACCAAGGTAATGCTGCCCGTTTCAATGAAATCTCAGGTGTTCCGAGAAATTTTGGATGACCTCCTGGGTTTCGGTCCAATCCAAAACCTGCTCGATGACCCCAAAGTCACCGAGGTGATGGTTAACGGCCCCAAGCATGTTTACACGGAAAAAGATGGGAAGCTTGAAAGGGCGAACGTCCAGTTTCAGAATGACACCCATGTACTGCGGATCATTGAAAAAATTGTGCTTCCCCTTGGGCGGCGGATTGACCGGGATAACCCCACAGTAGACGCCCGCCTGCCGGATGGCTCTCGTGTAAACGCAGTGATCCCGCCGGTAGCCATCGACGGGCCCACGATCACCATCCGTAAATTTTCAAAAGAACGGCTCGGTGTTCCAGATCTGATCAAGTTTGATTCGATCACCGATACGATGGCAGCCTTCTTAGAAGCCTGTGTACGGGCGCACTTAAATATCGTCATCTCTGGAGGAACCGGCTCAGGGAAAACCACCCTGCTGAATATCCTCTCTGGTTTTATTCCAAGCGAGGAACGCATCGTCACCATCGAAGATGCTGCCGAGCTTCAGCTGCAGCAGGACCATGTTGTCCGTCTGGAAACCAAAGCGACCAACATTGATGGGGTCGGCGGGGTCAGCATCCGCGACCTGGTACGCAACTCGCTGCGCATGCGCCCTGACCGGATCGTGGTTGGGGAGTGCCGCGGTGGAGAAGCCCTCGACATGCTCCAGGCAATGAACACCGGTCACGATGGCTCGCTCACCACGCTGCACGCAAACACCCCGCGTGACGCGATTGCCCGTCTAGAAACCCTCACCTTGATGTCGGGAATGGACCTGCCCATCCGCACGATTCGAGAGCAGATTGCTTCCGCGGTGGATGTCATCGTGCAGCAGTCCCGCCTGACCGACGGGTCCCGCAAAGTTACCTACATCACCGAGGTCGCCGGGATGGAGGGTGAAACTGTGGTGATGACCGATATCTTTAAATATGTGCAGACTGGAATCTCGCAGGATGGAAGGGTAAAAGGAGAGCTGCGCCCAACCGGAATCCGCCCGATGTTTATGCCAAAACTCGAGCGGTCTGGTTTTGCTCTAGGCGCAAAGATTTTCATGAAAGCCCCCCCCACTCCAGGAGACGCAAAAACCGGCAACCTTCGGCGGCGATAGAACTCTGCCAGGTCAGGTATAATGGGAACATGCTAACTCTAGGAGCGAATTATGGACCCTCAACTTGCTGTTAAACTCCGGGCCAAAAAACTCGGTATTTTGATTCGCGATGCCAGGCTTTCTGCTGGCAAGTCATTAAGGGACTGCGGAGACGCGATTGGCGTCTCGGGATCAACAATGGGCGCGTACGAAAAGGGCGAACGCAGTCCTTCTCTCTCAGAGCTTGAAATGATCTCCTATTATCTCAAAATTCCATTTGACCACTTTTGGAAAGACCAAATTCTGGAAGCTGATGAAAGCGTCTTAGACGCCCTCCAGGTTGAACACGCCCTGATCCTGCGAAACCGTTCAATCGGGAATGTTTTAGCTCAGTTAAGGAAGCAAGCCGGGATTACCTATAAAGAGGTGCATGAAAAAACCGGGATCTCTCCCCGCCGGATGAAAAAGTACGAGACGGGAGATCATGCATTGTCGGTGCCAGAACTCGAGCTGCTCACCAATACTTTGGGTGTCTCGATGAACACCTTCCGCGAGCATGAAAGCGTGGTCGGTCAGTGGATCGCCGCTCAGGCAGGGATTAACGAATTCCTCAGCCTGCCGACCAATGTGCAGGTTTTTGTGACTACACCGGTCAATCTTCCCTATATTGAGCTGGCAGAGAAACTCAGTAATATTTCTGCTGACCAGCTCCGCTTGATAGCTGAGGGCCTGCTGGAAATCACTATTTAGAAAAAACATCCCACACCACCGATCTGGTGCTGATTGGATAAGCCGATATGGAAACTGACAACTTGGATCAAACAATCGAACAAGCGAAAAAAGATTTCCAAAACGGAAACTTCAAAGCGGCGATCAAAGGATTTAAAACCGCCCAGGCAGCTTTCCAGGCAAATGGCAGCGAGCTGGATGCTGCCGAGATGGCCAACAACCTCAGCGTCTCCCTGCTGCAAGCCAAAAAGAAACAGGCCGCCCTGGATGTCGTCCTCGGTACCGATGAGATTTTTGCCAGGCACAATCAACCCACCAAACAGGCAATGGCCATCGGTAATCAGGCCGCAGCCCTTGAAGCCCTCAAACGCTATGATGAAGCCGAACAAGCCTACCAGCGCTCCGCTGACCTGCTCCAGGGCACCGGGGATGAAGAACTGCGCGGCTATGTAATGCAGTCGCTCTCCGCCCTGCAGCTCCGCCGAGGCCAGCAGCTCGATGGGATGTTCAGCATGATCTCCGGCCTGGAAGGTCAAGAAAAATTACCGCTCCGCAAACGCTTCCTTCGCTGGCTGCTGAAAATTCCGTTTAAATTATCTGGTAAATAAAATATCTGATTATCAAGCCCTGGTGTCCCATAGGACCTCCCACCTTGTTCCGTCGACTTGAAGGATAAATTCATTAGATGGTTGTACAGACAAAAATACAAATCAGGCCGGTAAAACCGGGTGACAAGAACCAGCTTGCCCATCTGATCCATTTCGGCACGTATGTCCACCGCCACCTGGACTGGAAACCACCCCTGGAATGGATCGGAGAAGAACCATTTTTTGTGGCTGAGAGCAGCAACCGGGTAGTTTCCGCCCTGGCCTGCCCGCCAACTCCGCCTGAGGTCGCCTGGGTGCGGATGTTCGTCTGTTCTACTCGAGTTTCTTACAACTATGCCTGGGACGCGCTCTGGCCGCAGACCATCGCCTCCCTTCAGGGCAGCCAAACCAAAACCGTGGCAGCTATTCCGCTGCAAAAATGGTTCCGCGAGCTGCTCACCGAACAAGGTTTCCACCACAACCATAACGTCGTTGCGATGGCCTGGGACTCCACCCCAGAGAAAATAGCCTCCCTGCCCCTTGCTCTGCCTGTCCAGCTCAGGCGGATGACCAAACGAGATATTCCCGCAGTTTCAGCAATTGATGCACAATCATTTACTCCCCTATGGCGCAATGGCCACGATTCAATTGACCTGGCCTTCAAGCAATCAATCAACGCCTCAGTGGTTGAAGAAAGCGGCGAGATCATCGGCTACCAGATCACCACCCACACCCCCTACGGCGCTCATCTTGGCCGCTTGGCAGTCAGCCCTGGTCAGCAGAATAAAGGAATTGGCTACGCCTTACTCCGAAAATTGGTCAGCGAACTCTCGGCACAAAACATCCAGCGATTATCCGTAAATACCCAGAATAATAATGTCAAATCAATTGGGCTGTACAAAAAAGCGGGTTTTATTGAGACAAACGAGGCGTACCCGGTCTTCATCCAACAACTTGAATGACCACCCAATGTAAGAACTGCAATTCCGAAACACTCTAAACTCAATATCACCTTTAGAGATTATAAAGTTAGGGCATACCCCAACTTTTTATCTGATCGATTTCGTCCAGTCAATAAATTCAGAGGTTCTCCCCTAGACAAAGCAAACTGAACGTGGCACAATCTGTGCATTCAGCAATTGGAGGCAGTATGACAAACTCACAAAAATCTATCCGAGCAGAACGAAAACAACGCGCAAAACGCCAGAAACAAACCCAATCAATTGGGATGATTATTATCGGTTTATTAATCCTTGTTGGGGCAGGCTTAGGCTTGTCTTATGCCGCCGACAGAGCTATTGTCCTCGTAGACCCACCTGGGTACAGCCATCCTTCCCCTGACATGAATGCCATCGGCAATCCTGATGCCCCAGTCGTGGTCTATGAGTATTCCAGCTTTGCCTGCAGTCACTGCTACAACTTCTTCACGGATAGCGAAGGATTATTTATCCAGAACTACGTGGAGACCGGGCTGGTTTATTATATTTATATGCCCTACCACACTGATCCCAATCGTATTGATACAATCGGTGCCCACGCCGCAATGTGCGCGGGAGAACAAGGTGCTTTTTGGGACATGCACGACATGCTCTTCGCCAATTTCGCTACCGGCTACACCCGGGCCAATATTGATCAAATGGCTGAATATTTCGAACTAGACATGGCTGCTTATGAAGCCTGCATGGACAGCGAAAAATACTACGAGCAAATCATCAATGACACCCAGAATGCCTATGTGGAGCTTGGGGTCGAAGGCACACCTTCATTCATCATCAACGGTGAACTTGCCGTGATCGGGAACGAGGGCTATCAGGCCCTGGCGAACGCGGTAGAAGCCGCTCTGGAAACCTCTGGAGCTGAGTAAACCACAAAAATATCGATTAAAAGGTCGGGATTTTCATCCCGGCCTTTTTTTAATCGAACAATCTTCGATTTGATCATATCAGGCAGCAAACTGCTCGATATGATTCCCAAGAAGAGGAATCTTGCTGTATGATTGAAGTACAAAATCATACCTGCACAGGAGAAGACAATGCCCGAAGAAAAAGATACTCCTAAAGAAGACGCTGAAAAGAAACCAGCCCCCGAAGAAACTTCAACCACAACCCAGCACAGCATGCAGATCAATGGAAAAGAGCTTAAATATTCTGTTACTGCCGGTACGATTGTATTAAAAGAAGAAGACGAAGAAGAAGGCAGTAAGGCCAAAGCTTCGATTTTCTATGTGGCCTATTCGCTTGATGGCGTCAAAGATTCCAGCAAGCGCCCGATCACCTTCTCTTTTAATGGCGGTCCAGGCTCCTCTTCAATCTGGATGCACATGGGTATGCTTGGCCCCAAGCGGGTTTTGATGGACGATGACGGAATGCCCTACCCGCCCCCCAACCAGCTGGTCGAAAACGAGTACACCATGCTCGATAAAACCGACCTGGTCTTCATTGACCCGGTCAGCACCGGCTACAGCCGGGCAGTCCCCGGCGAAAAAGCAGAGCAGTTCCACGGCGTAAAAAAGGATATCGAATCGGTAGGCGATTTCATCCACCAGTTCACTACACGCAATAAGCGCTGGGCTTCACCCAAATTCCTGATCGGTGAGAGCTACGGCACCACCCGTTCAGCAGGTCTCTCCAGCTACCTGCAGGAGACCCACGGGATGTATCTCAACGGGATCATGCTGATCTCCAGCATCCTCAACTTCTCCACCGCCCGCTTTGACCCGGGCAACGACCTGCCCTTTATCCTCTTCCTGCCAACCTATACCGCAAGCGCCTGGTATCACCAGAAGCTGGAGCCTGAGCTGCAGAAAGACCTCAAGAAGACCCTGGCGGAGGTTGAAAAGTTTGCCGCAAGCGAGTACACCCTTGCTTTGATGCAGGGCAGCGCCCTGCCCGAGAAACAACGCAACGCGATCGCCAAGAAGCTGGCCCGCTACACCGGGCTGACCGAGGAATACATCCTCAGCACCGACCTGCGGATCAACATCTTACGCTTTGTCAAACAGCTGCGCCGCGATGAAGCCATCGCCATCGGGCGCTTGGACTCGCGTTACACTGGCCTTGACCGGGATTCGGCAGGAGAAACTTTCGAACGCGACCCGAGCTACTCGGCGATCCTCGGCCCATACGGGGCAACCTTCAACCATTATGTGCGCGAGGAGCTGGAGTATGAGAACGAACTTCCTTATGCGATCCTTGCACCGTTGTACATGAAGTGGGATTACGATGATTACAAGAACCACTATCTCAACGTCGGCGAGACCTTGCGCACGGCTTTCGCGATGAACTCCTTCCTCAAGGTTTTTGTTGCAAACGGCTACTATGACATCGCCACCCCGTATTTCGCCACCGAATACACTTTCACCCACCTTGGCTTACCACCAGAACAAGAAAAAAATGTCTCAATGAGTTACTACGAAGCCGGCCACATGATGTACCTGCATCTCCCTTCACTGGTGAAGCTCAAAAAAGACCTGGACAGCTTCATCGACTCGGCGGTGAAATAAATTTCGGCTTTTATGGGGCGGGATAACCCCGCCCCTACCCTCTTTTGTTATCAATCTAAACAAATCTTTTTTTCTGAATTTATCAAAAAGCTGTGATATTCTAATACTGTTATTTATTAACAAGAGGAGAAAATCTTGACCTTTAAATTAGCCCAATTATCCCTTGGTCCCTGGCCGATGAACGGCTATATCCTGACCTGCGAAGAAACCCAGCACAGCGCAATCGTTGACCCCGGTGCAGATTCCCAAAAAATTCTCAAAGCCGCTGAAGGTACCAACGTTGTCGCCATCCTGCTGACCCACGGGCACGCGGACCATGTCGGCGCGCTGGGCGAGATCAAGCAAGCCACCCAGGCGCCCGTCTACCTGCACAGAGCCGATGCCGATTTCTTCGACCTGGGATTCGACATCGAAGCCAACCATGATGACATCATCAAGATCGGCAAGCAATCCCTCACCGTGATCTACACACCAGGGCACACGCCCGGGCAGGTCTGCTATGACCTTGGGGACGGGCGCATCCTCGTCGGCGATACCGTTTTCGTCAACGGCCCCGGACGGACAGTCTCACCGGATGATTTCTCCACCACGATGTGGACGATGCAGCAGATCGTCTTCGAGTGGCCTGACCGGACTGAGTTTTACCCCGGTCACGGCCCCGTTGGAAGGATTGGGGGAGAGCGCCCTGCCTTTGAAGCTTTCGTAAAAAAAGGCTGGTCCCCGAACCTGGAAGGCGACGTCACCTGGGCTTAGAATAACTTTCTAAATATATTTAAAAGAATAGACCTGACAGGTTTTATAAACCTGTCAGGTCTCATGTTATTAAGATTACTTCAGCGCTTCACCCGTCGCCACGAGCAGTTCCAGCGCCTGCTCGGTGAGCTCCTGGCTGGCGGAACCCAGTCCGCAGGCAGGGGTGAGGATGCTGTGCGCTTCAATCTCAGCAATGCTCAAGGCATCTCCAGAAGCTGAGGCTTTTTCGGAGAGCAGCTTCACACCCTGGTTGAAGCGTGAGACCAGTTCGGCGGCATCCATACCATCGAGGTGACCATCGTTGGGCACAATCCCCCAGGCAATCACCCCGTCGCGGGCAATGAAAGCCTTCACCTGTTCGGCGAACAGTGAAAAGTTCTCGAAATAATTGAAGGCATCGAAGTTAATCATATCGATCTTGGTTTCGAGCAGCAGCACCCAGTCGGTGTTACCGCAGCAGTGCACCCCGGCATAGCCGCCCTCAGCGTGGATCGCGTCGATCACTTCGTTCAGCAAAAAGACCACCTGGTCCTGCTCCAGGCTGATAAAGGAGGAACCAAAAGCGGACATATACGGCTCGTCGATGAAGATCAAGACCTCGTGCCCGAACTGCTTCAGCTGGCGCACCTGCCAGCGGGCATTCATCACCAGATTCTTGACGATCACATCGGCGAGGATCTCGTTATACAGGCTGGCGCGCAAATCTTGGTCAGTGACGGTCAGCCCAAAGCTTACCGGGCCGGTGACCTGCCCCTTGACCCACTCTCCCTTGTAGCTTTCCAATCCTTCGATGAAATCAAAGAATCCCTGGGCATATTCTGGTTTCAAGCCGAAATAATCAACGTCATCAGCTTCGTAGCGCGCATAAAACTCATCCAGCTCCACCAACAATTCCCCGGTGACATCGAAATAAATTTTGCTGCGCTCTTTATCTTCCACAATGCAGGGCATCACCGCCCCGTACTGCACATACATGCTCTCGCGGAAATCGCGTTTCGGCAGCTGGGGCCACACGGGGATATCTAAACTTTCGTACAGCCGCTGGCTGATCTCTTTGCCGTCCTGGTGTGGAAAGCTGCCCACGGCTGAGGTGCCTAATTTTCGGGGTAATTTCATGGTTTTCTCCGTAGTATTTGAGTGCAAACCAGATGATACCACACCCCAAGGTAATCCCCAGTTTTTGATCTCTACGCATCAATTGTGTCCAAATTTAACTGTCAGTGTTATCATATTCAGGATCGACTCCACCAAGATATAAAAGACAAATTTACAAAAATCTCTATGGCTGATCAAATCAAATACCCAAGAAATCAATTCATTCGAAAAACCTTCCAGGTCATCGCCCGCGGGCTGCTGAAAATCCTCACCCGCACCCGGATTACCGGGCTGGAAAATTATCCAGAGGATGGTCCCCTGATCGTGGTCGGCAACCACACCGGCGTGCTCGAGGTGGTCTTGATGGCGGCACACACCCCGCGGCTGATCGAATTCATGGGATCGGTTGATATCCCCCATGAATCCTTCCTGGCCGTGTTTGTGGATGCCTACGGATGCATTCCGGTGAAGCGCGGTAATGTCAGCCGGGCAGCGATGCAGTCCGGGATTGAAGTCTTGAAGCAAGACGGGGTGATCGGCTTATTTCCCGAAGGCGGGATCTGGGAGCCTGAGATCCGCAGAGCGCAGACAGGTGTCTCCTGGCTGAGCTACCACGCCCAGGCTCCGGTGCTCCCCATCGGGTTCAGCTCGATGCAGGGGGCGCTCAACAAGGCATTTACCTTCAAATTCCCTGAGCTGGTGATGAATATCGGCGAGCTGATCCCCCCGGTGGAGCTCACCGCGGGCGCCCCGCGCAAAACCCAACTGCAGGATGCTGCCCAAAGGATCATCGATCAGGTCTACGAACTGATCCCTGAAGCGGATCGCCAACCGGAAGCCCGGCTGATCGACGAGCGCTTCGAATTTCTCCTCACTGTAAAAAACGGGGTTGGCACTGAGCAGCCGATCCCTGACCAATTCAAAGTGCGGCATGGCTACTATTTTGTGAAGTTCCTCCACCGTGCCACGCTGTTCAACACCCTGCGGGACAATCTCAAGCTCCCGATCCAGGCGCTCAAAGAAATGCGCCGTAAACCTGCCCCGGTGGAAATCATCGCCGCCGCCCAGCCGATCCTCGATTACCTCGAAAATGAGAACCCCTACTACTTCACCTATCGCTACGGGCAGAAGGACGGCGGCCGTTTTACCAAAGGCATCCGCGAGGTGCGCGACCTGGCGGAATGGGTGCAGAAGAAAGGCTACTCCCTTGAAATTATCCCCCGGCGGCGCTATTGGTTGGCGGACGAGGACGATGAAGTCATCGACGATATTCCAAAGGACATCAAAAAATTATAAGATTAGACCTGTCAGGTTTTAAAAGAAGCTCTGCTTCGTCAACCTGACAGGTCTGAACTGAAAAGTTATCGGAGGATCAAACCAGGGCACAAGGCCCGAGTTTGATTAAATCAAAACAGAACTTCGATCCATGGAAGGAAGAGGAAGATGAAACGAGAACTCCGTTGGCACGAATACATCACGATCAACATTAACTGGTTTAACCTCACCACCCGCTCACAGGTGCTCACCCCGCTGATCATCCCGCTGCTGGTCCAACAGTTTGTCGGTGAAGCCAACAAAGGCTCCTACACCGGGATGATCCGCCTCTGGGCGTTGATGGCCGCCCTGTTGATCCAGGCGCTGATGGGGATCCTCTCAGACCGCAACACCAGCAAGTTCGGAAGGCGCAGGCCTTTCATCTTTGTCGGGGTAGTCTTTGAAGTGATCGTGATCATCCTGATTGGTCTTTCCGCTCAGCTCGAAGGCATGTCCGGCTATTGGATCCTCTTTGGGCTCTACATCCTCTCGATGGTTGGGGCGAACATCTCGCACGCCGCCACGCAGGGGCTGATCCCAGATATTGTCAGCAGCGAAAAGAAAGGGCTTGCCTCCGGGATCAAGACCTTACTGGAACTGCCGCTCCCGCTGGTATTTGCCTCGTTTGTCGTCGCCGGGATGATCGAGCAGGGCAACCTGTGGGGCGCAATCTTCGCCCTGATCACCGTGATGCTGGTAGCAATGGGACTGACCATGCTGGTCAAAGAAGAGCCCCTCAGCGAGACCCCTCCCCCAACCAATTGGACCCCGTTTTTCCGCCTGCTGGCGATGACCGGCGCGTTCACCGCGATCATTCTTGGTTCTGGCTGGGCAGTCAACCAGGTCATCCGGAGCTTTGGCGAGCTCACCGGGACCACCCAGCTACTGGTCAGCGGCATCACCGGGCTGCTCGGGATGGGTGTGGCAGTCTTCGTCGGCGTGCTGCTCAGCACGGCGATCAGCCTGGGAGATGACCGTAAAAATCAAAAACCGTTTGTCTGGTGGGTGATCAACCGCCTGGCTTTCCTGGTTGGGGCAACCAACTTCGCTGGTTTCATGGTCTTCTTCCTCCAGGAAAAATTCCCCGAATACCGGGACGGATTTGAGGTTGCCGGACCAGCCGCCCGGATCACCATGTTCATTGGCATCTTCATCCTGCTAAGTGCGATTCCCAGCGGCTGGCTGGCAGATAAAATTGGCAAGAAGCCGTTGATCGTGCTCGCCGGGCTTTTAGCGGGAGTTGGCGCGGCGATCATCGTTCTCGCCCCCGATATGACCCTCACCTTTGTGGGCGCCTCGATTGCTGGCGCAGGAGTCGGCTTCTTCTACTCCGCCAACTGGGCATTGGGCACCGAAATCGTGCCCGCAGACCGGGCTGGTGAGTTTCTGGGGCTCTCTAACCTGGCCGGCGCTGGGGCAGGCGCGGTGGGCGCCTACATCGGCGGGCCGATCGGAGACAGCAGCGGATATGTGCTGTTAATGTCAATCTACGGTGCGATGGCGCTGTTCTCAATCATTGCGGTCCTGGGAATTAAGATGGAATAAGCTTTCTGCAATTTTTATCCAAGATCGCGCTGTAGGGGAGGGTTTCTAAACCCTCCCCTACGCGACATTGTTCATTCTTCACAATTTGTTGAGAAAGAGGTCCTTCAGGGTAACGCCGATATCCTTCCCGATGGCGATAATTTACTAAAAGGTTTCGGAAAATTAATAAATGGATTATAATTTGTGAAATAATTCCCAAATAGCGCTTTTCCTCGAAAAACGCTAAAATGGTGTATCAGCTAAAAATTCTAATGAAGAAGATCGGTTTTATGATCTTCTTCCAAATCGAATCAAAACTTCGATCAAGTAAGGTTAAAATATCGTTATGTTACATATGTTTTTTAAACCCAAATCAGTGGCTGTTATCGGGGCTTCGGAAAACCCCGCCAAATTAGGCCACGCCGTGCTGCACAACCTGGTAGAAGAGGGGTATGCTGCCGTTGGAAAAGTTTTTCCGATCAACCCCAAGTCCAAAGAAATCCTCGGGCACAAAGCCTACCCCAATGTCAACGATGTCCCAGACGAGATTGACCTGGCAGTCATCGTGATCCCCTACCCTTACGTCCCAGATGCACTCCGCACCTGCGGCGAGAAAGGTATCCCCGGGGTGATCATCATTTCTGCTGGATTCCGAGAAGCTGGGATCGAAGGCATTGAACGCGAGCGCGAGCTGGTTGAAATCGCCAAAGAATACAACATCCGCATCATTGGACCAAACGTCCTCGGCGTATTAGACACCTTTACCCCGATGAACGCCTCGTTCGCGGCGGGATCCCCTCCCCAGGGACCGATCGCGATCACCTCGCAGTCTGGCGCGCTGGGTACCGCGATCCTCGATTGGGCGCAGGGAGGCAGTATGGGCCTCTCGAAATTTGTCAGCCTGGGGAACAAAGCCGATGTCAATGAGATCGATTTACTCAACGAGTGGTCTCATGATGACAACACCAAAGCGATCCTGATGTACATTGAAGAGCTTTCAAGCGGGATGGCGTTTCTCAACACTGCCAAGCAAGTCGCCCAGATCAAACCGGTGATCGCCATCAAATCCGGTGTGACCACCTCTGGCGCCCGGGCAGTCTCTTCACACACCGGGTCACTGGCCGGTTCTGAGCAGGCCTATCATGCAGCCTTCAAACAGGCGGGCGTGCTGCGTGCCGAAACGATGGAAGAGCTCTTCGATATGGCCCTCGCTTTTGGCTACCAACCACCGCTAATCGGCAAACGCATCGCGATCATCACCAATGCGGGCGGTCCTGGAATTCTGGTAACCGATGCCCTTGAGCGCAACGGGCTCTCACTGGCCCGCTTCGAAGTTGAAACCCTGCAAAACCTGGAGCAAACCCTTCCAGACGCTGCCAGCGCCGCCAACCCGGTAGATGTGCTTGGGGATGCGCTTGCTGACCGCTACGAATTTGCCCTGGAAAAGGTCACTGCAGACCCCAACGTAGACGGCATTATCGTCGTACTCACCCCGCAGGCGATGACGGAGATTGGGGCGACTGCCCAGGCCGTCTGCAATAAGGCTGCTGAAACCGAGAAACCGATCCTGGCCTGCTTCATGGGTGAGAATCGGATCAAAGAAGGCACCGAGATCCTCGCCAAACACGGCGTGCCCAATTATCCCTTCCCCAACCGGGCAGCGTTAGCCTTCAAAGCCCTGGCAGAATACCAGGAAATCATCCACCGGCCAGAAACTGAACTGACCAGCTTTGAGGTTGATAAGCAAACCGTCAGAGACCTGTTCAAGAAAGTTTGGAGTGAAGGCCGGGTCACCATCGGAGACTCTGAGGCACGCGAAATCTTAAGCGCCTACGGGCTGCCAATCCCGCAGTCCGAGCTGGCTGAAACCGCCGATCAGGCCGTTGAGATGGCCAACGAAATCGGCTACCCGGTCGTGCTCAAAATTGCTTCCCCCGACATCCTCCATAAAACCGATGTTGGCGGCGTGAAGGTCGGGCTGCAAAACCCAGAACAGCTGAGGGATGCCTTCGACCTGATGACCTACCGTGCCCAACGCTACCTGCCCGAAGCCCGTTTATGGGGTTGTCTGGTGCAGGAGCAGATCCCTGCGGGCGCACTCGAGGTGCTTGTTGGAATGAATAGAGATCCGCAGTTCGGCCCGCTGGTTACCTTCGGGCTCGGCGGGATCTACGTCGAAACCCTCAAAGATGTCACCTTCCGGATCGCCCCCTTCTCTAAATTGGAAGCTGAGCAAATGCTCGATGAAATCAAGGCCAGCGCTTTGCTCAACGGCGTGCGCGGTAATCCCGCGGTCGATAAAGCAGCAATCGTCGACACCCTCTTACGAATCGGCCAGCTGGTGCAAGACTTCCCAGAAATATTAGAGCTGGACATCAACCCACTAATGGTCTTTGAAAAAAACCAGGGCTCAATCGCCATCGATATGCGACTTGTGCTTTCTGAACCATCCGAAAACGGAGAATAATCATGAAATCAATTTATATCACTTCTGTTGGACCACACTCTGGCAAAACCGCGATTTGCTTGGCGTTAGGAAAACAGCTCCAAGCTAAAAAATTAAAAGTGGGCTACTTTAAACCGCTCAGCTTCCAACCCTGGCGGATTGGGGACAAATTAGCCGATGAAGATGCTGCTTTCGTCAAGGAAGTTTTAAAACTGCAGGTTGAACCGTGGGAGCTCTCCCCCGTTGTGGTTACCCCCGACTTCCTCAACGAACGCCTGCAAACCGAAAACACCGGTGAACTGATGACTATGGTCATCGAAAAATCAAAAACTGCCTCCAAAGGCGTCGATGTGATGATCTATGAAGGCGGCGGCAGCCTGCGAGACGGCTATGTGGTAGGCATGCCGTCCGACAAAGTTGCCAAAAAACTAGATACCAAGGTGCTGGCGATTGTCCGTTTCCGCCATATGGTCCACCTGCTGGATGACACTCTGGCAGCCGAGACCCGCCTCGGCGACGCGCTCGGCGGCGTGCTGATCAACCGTGTGCCGGCTGACGCGATGGACTTTGTCACCTCCCGGGCGATCCCATACCTTGAAAGCAAAGGCATTCAAGTATTTGGCGTGCTCCCCGAAACCCGCTCGCTTGAAGCGCTGACCACCCAGGAACTGCGCAATGTACTCGATGCCGAGCTGCTCACCGAATCCTACAATCCAGAAGGGCTGGTTGAATCACTGGTCGTTGGCGCAATGACCGCCGACTCCGCGCTGCACCGCTTCCGAAAGCAGACCAATAAAGCGGTAATCACCGGCGGTGACCGATCCGATATCCAGTTGGCCGCCCTGGAAACTTCTACAACTGCCCTGGTGCTCACCGGCAACCTGCACCCCAGCCCGCTGGTGGTCAAGCAAGCCGAAGACCTCGGCGTGGCTGTTTTCCTCGTCCCCAGCAGCACCATGGAAACCGTTGAAAAGATTGAGCGCATCTTCGGAAAAACCCGGATGGGGCAAATCGCAAAACTGGAAAAATTTGAAAGCCTGGTCAACCAGTTTGTTGATCTCGACAAGCTGTACAAGTCTTTCGGAATAAAATTCTAATCTAGAAAGCTTTTGATGATTAAGCGGAGCCGGAAAACGGTTCCGCTTTTTTATTGATCTTCGATCAATTTAATCGAACGAAGTTCGATTTGAAACAACCAGGGAGCAAGTCCCTGGTTTGATTTCCGTTGAATATTGTATAATTTTTAAACGAAACCAATCTGCCAACTACTGATCCTCAGGGAAAATTTTTGGATGAAAAAACCAGCAGTCGTCTCCCCTACCGATGAAGTTACCACAGTTGGCCGGGTCTTCTCAACTCCCCTGGTGGTTAAAGGCCGCACCTGGATACCCTTCACCCAGCTGGCGGCCTGGGGGGTGATGGCCCGCTTCGCCAAGAGACGCGACCCAGCACGTTCCTGGCCCCACAGTTTAGGGATTGGCGCATTGACCTCGAGCGTGATCCTGGCTTCTGAGTGGTGCCACAACCTGGCGCACGCTGCCGCCGCAAAATTTGTCGGGAAGCCAATGGATGCGATTCGGATCACCTGGGGTATGCCCCTGGTGGTCTACCATGACATCAACGATCAAACTGTAACACCCCGCCAGCACATTGCCCGCGCCCTGGGCGGCCCGCTGTTCAATTTGCTGGTGCTGCCAGCGGCCTTGCTGCTCAAAAACCGGACGGAACCCGGTACCACTGCCGGGGATGTGGCTGAAGCTGCTGCTGCGACCAATGCTTTCCTCCCTGCAGTGGGATTATTGCCCATCCCAGGGATCGACGGCGGACCGATCCTGAAGTGGTCGCTGGTTGATCGAGGGCACACGCCTGAGCAAGCCGATCTGGTCGTCCGCAAGGTGGATGGCGTGCTGGGGATTATTTTGGGCGTTGCGGGAGGAATCTTCCTCAAAAAACGGCATCGGTTGGCAGGTGGATTCCTAATTGCCCTCGCCGGGACTGCCCTCAGTATCGCCCTGGGGATATTAAAAGAGCAGGATTGAATAGTACCAATAGACTAATTCGGACATTTCCTATCCAATTGTAAGACTCTTTCATATTTACTCGTCAATTAACCACGATTGATAACCAACTCAGGAACTTCCCAAACCAATAATTTCGAGCGGTATGCTGCTCGAAATTATTAAATCGAACTTCGTTCGATCAAGCAAAGGACGAAAAATGTCAGAATTAGATCACTACCGCAGCCAAAAAGATGAATTTTTCGGGAGCAACCCGCAAAGCCCGTTCACCCCTGAACAGCAGAAAGAATTTACCGGGATCAACTATTTTCCAGAAAATACTGACCTGGTATTGGCCCTGGAGATTGATGAATTCGAGGTAAAGCAGCCGGTGGAGATCCAGACCACCACCGGCGATCTGCGCACCTTTGACCGCTTTGGAAAGATCCACTTTGAAGTTGAGGGAGAACAGGTATCGCTGACAGTTTACGCCACGCCACACGGCTATTTTATACCCTTTGTCGACAACCAGGCCGGGAAAGAAACTTACGGCGCAGGCCGTTACATCGATCCCGAAGAGCTGCCAGATGGAAAAATTCTCGTTGATTTTAACCTGGCATACAATCCCTACTGTGCCTACAACGAAGCCTACTCCTGCCCGCTGCCCCCTGCTGAAAACCGCATTCCGGTGGCGATCCAAGCCGGCGAAAAAAATTACAAATAATCCTGCCAAGTTTAAAACACCAGTAAGAAGTCAAAATCGAATGGCACCTTCGATCATCGAAAGAGGTGAGTATGAATATATCCAGATTATTGATTTCAATATTCGCTTTACTATTGATCAGCGCCTGCAGCGCCGGGCCAATAGAAACAAGCGAGCCAGGTCCAAACGAGTCAGGGGAGACCGCCGAACTGGCCGAACCGCCTGAAGCCCAGGAACCCGCCTCAGGCCCAACCCGAACCCCGGTATCGTCTGACAAATACAGCGATCTGGAAATCATCACCCTGCTTCCGCAAGATGCCATACCGGCGATCGACAATCCCGAATTTCTCACCAGCGCAGAAGCGGACGATGAATACGCCCCAGATGAGCTGGTCATCGGTGTTGAATTCAACGGCGATGCCCGGGCTTACTCGATCAGCTACCTCTCCCGCTTTGAAATTGTCAATGATACCGTTGGAGGTGTCGCCCTTTCGGTAACCTGGTGACCGCTTTGCTTCACGGGAATCGTGTATTCCCGAATAATTGACGGTGAAGAGTTTACCTTTGGTGTAAGCGGCAAACTAATTCGCAATGTGCTGGTGATGTACGACCGCCAGACTGAGAGCCTCTGGAGCCAGCTGCTGGGCGAAGCTGTTGCTGGCCCGATGAAGGGCACAAAACTCGAATTTTTACCTGCCTTCCAGACCACCTGGGAGGACTGGAAGACCAACCATCCCCAGACGCTAGCTCTGGAAAAAGGCTATTATGGCGATCTCGACCCCTATGAGAGCTACTACAGATCAGGTTCCGAGGGTGTGATTGGCGCCGGGCAGGTTGACGACCGGGTCGGTACAAAAGAATTTGTCTTGGGCGTCGAACACCTGGACAGTTTTGCCGCATTCCCGTTCAGCGTGCTCAGCGGTGAACCGGTGGTCAACCATTTTGTGGGTGAGACCCCCATCCTGGTGGTCTTCAATCCAGAATCTGCCAGCGGGGTAGCCTTCGACCGCACCAGCACAGATGGGCAAACCCTGACCTTTGAAGCAGCTGACGGTGGATCAATCCGTGATCTTGAGACCGGCTCTGTATGGGACGGCTTCTCTGGAGAGGCGCTCTCGGGTCCGCTGACGGGAGAAATTCTCACCCGGGTAAAATCAACACATTCCTTCTGGTTTGGCTGGTTCGATTTCCACCCGGATACGGACCTCTACGGGATCCCCGCAGAATAATCCTCACCAGCAAAGCACTTTAAGACTCTATCCACAATCCATCGTGGATAGAGTCAAAGAGCTTCTCCAGGCAGCAAAGAGAGGTTTCCCGATGAGATTAAATTTAATTTTGAAAATCATCCTTACCGGAATAATGCTTTCAGGATGTACCACCTGGAGAGCGGATCCACACACGGAACCGGCTGCTGCAGGTTTTGGAACCCAGACTGCAGAGAACAGCCTCCCCAAGCCGACAGCCGATCTCAGAGCATTGGGCATGGTTACCATACTGCCAAGGGATGCTGTCCCGGCAATCGACCAGCCTGTGTTTCTAAGTGCGGATGAAGCTGACCGCGAATATGCACCCTATGAGTTGGTCATCGGAGTTGAGATCAACGGCGAAGCCAAAGCGTATTCTGCCCCTTTCCTCTCAAGGCATGAAATTGTCAACGATTCAGTTGGGGGAGCAGCCATTGCAGTGACCTGGTGTCCGGTTTGCTTCACAGCACTCGTCTACGACCGGACAATTAACGACGAAGAGTTTTCTTTTGGTGTGAGCGGCAAATTAATGCATAACGGGCTGGTGATGTACGACCGGCAAACTGACAGTTTGTGGGCTCAGGTACTCGGTGAGGCAGTCAGCGGTCCCATGGTGGGAACCAGACTGGAATTCATCCCCGCCTTTCAGACCACATGGGAGGATTGGAAAGCGACACATCCAGATACAACTGCCCTGGAAAAAGGCTACTTTGGAGATTACGATCCATATTTGAATTACTATGAATTCGATTATGCTGGAGTGGTCAGCCCCAATCGAGTCAGTGATCGCCTCGGCCAGAAAGAGTTCGTCATCGGCGTTGAGCATCTTGGAGACACAGTCGCGTTCCCATTCACCGTGATGAGCCTGGAACCGATCGTCAACTACTACGTAGGAGATACCCCAATCCTGGCGGTATTTAACGATCAAACTGCAACCGGTTTAGCCTATCAACGTGGTTTGGCGGATGGCAGTGTGCTTTCTTTCAAAATCGTGGAGGGCATGACCATCGTTGACCAGGAAACCGGTTCGACCTGGAATGGGATCACTGGTGAAGCCATATCCGGACCATTGGCTGGTGAATCTCTTATCAGAGTAAAGAGCACACTGGCTTTCTGGTTCGGCTGGTATGACTTCTACCCGGACACGGACGTGTACGGCGTACCTGAGGAATAAAGGTTTTGGCAAGCCCAAAATTTTTATCAAAACGAACTTCCTTCGATCCAATTAACTGAACAGCCAGTTCTATTCGACGTGCTCCTTAAGATCGACGTCCAGTTTTTGATTTAAAATATCCCAAATGCTGATACAATTCACCTGTTAAAGATGATCGGACGAACACATTAATCTGGTCAATCAATCCAGCAAACTTCAATTAATCGGGATGATCTGATATGCTCAACAAACCTCAAGATAAAACCAAAAACTGGCTCGATACAC
>JBDLJU010000023.1:0-21625 GCA_039714215.1 Chloroflexota bacterium
GAATATTTCGACATCTCCCCCAGCGATGGTCAGGTTGCCTATATCACCCAGAACCAACTTTTCCTGATCAACTCAGACGGCAGCGGACGAACACTTCTCATCGATGGCGGCCTGGTGGATGAGCAAAGCAAAGCATACCACTTCTCCAGGAAACTCAACGGAGTCAACTGGTCACCCGGTGGGGAAATGCTCGCATATGGTTTAGATGGCATCCACTTTTACCTATTATCCGAGCAGAGCGACCTGCATGTGGTTCAAAATACAATTTTAGAGGATACTGAAGGTGAACTTAGGCCCACGGAATTGTATTCCCCGGTATCCTGGTCCCCTGACGGGAGCAGGATACTCTTGGAAGTGGGGTTGGTCGAAGGCGGCTCACTGGCTGTCTTCCATTTAGAAAGCGGGGCTTTGGTGCGTTTAGGCAGTGATGGGATTGTGTGCTGCCATCCAGCCTGGTCACCAGAGAGCGACTCGGTATTGGTGGCCAGCCCAACCATCGGCGTGCTGCCGGCGGGTTTATGGCGATTTGATGCCGAGACTGGCAGAGAGATAGAACTGATCCACCACACTTCTGACGATGGCACACTTAATTTTGCCTCCTGGCCGCTGCAGCTGCAAAACGGAGAGCTGCGCTATTTCTTCAACAATATGCCTGCTTTTCCTGAAGGGGAGGTCAGCATGGTGATGGTTAAAGCTGGAAATGATGCTGTCAGCGAACGCACACCAATTAGAATTGAATATTGGTTAAATTATGAAGTGCTCTGGGCAGAAGATGGCAGCCTGGCAATCGCAGTCCAGCCCGCGACCGGTGTCCCGCCTGGCTGGCCGCGGACAGGACCAATTTTATTAATCCCGGCAAACTCTGACGCGGTAATCCCCCTTGCAGGGAATGGGTACAGCTTACGTTGGGGACCCTGATCTCGTTAAATTCCGATAATCACGATTGAAATAAACCAATGGGGAAATTTGATCTCCGCCAGCATGCACCTGAGCGGCGGCGACTTCGCCGATCATCATGGTATTGGTGCCGGCATTGTGCTGAGCGACCAAACGGCAGTCAAAGAATGCCAACCCGGCGTGCAGCAGCGGTGAACCAGTCTCCAGAGTATATGTCTCTAAACCAACAAAACGGTCGTCAGATTCGGTGTTCATCCCGGCAAAACGGTTAGAAATTTCTTTTTGATCTGAGTTGAGAATGGTGACGCCAAAAGCTTGAGACCCGATCACCAGGTCGTGAGTGCGGGTGGCTTTTTGCAGGGAGACCATTACAAGGGGCGGCTCAAGGGAGAGAGAGGTAAACGAGCTGACTGTCATACCGTGGCGAATACCCTTAAACTCCGCGCCAACGATCGCCACCCCGCTGGTCCAAAAACGCATTGCTTCCCGGAGTTCATCTCCAGGCTGAATTGAAAGATGATCGCTCATAGGATTTAGAATCTATTTGGAGGAGAGATATTACGTATGAAATAGATGGTAGTGGACAGTAGGCAGCAGGTAGAGCCCCCCTTTCAGGCTGGATGGTTCGCAATGACCTGTTTTCCTCCCCCACTAGAGGGTGAAAAATCCCCGGCTGAAGCCTCGACCTCAAATAAACGAGGGCTGGCAAGGAATAATTATTTAATCACAGCTTGATCGGAAATGAAAAATGGTAGTGAATAAATGTTAATGTCGGAAATGGACGAAGATCCGCCCATGATTTTTATCGTCTTTCTCAACGCGATGGTAAAGCTTGCGAATGTGCTTCTGGTCAAGAAAGCGGAGGACTCGTTTCTTTAATTGACCGCTCCCTTTTCCAGGAATGATCTCAACCAGCTTGATCCGCTTCTCAACTGCCTCTTCGATCACTCGATTGAGTTCTTTTTCGATCATCTCACCCCGATTGTAAATATCATGCAGATCAAGTTTTAACTTTGCCATATTTTATTCTGTTCACTTTTTTTGTGCCTACCGCAGTGCTCGATGGGCTTCCCATACCGGCAGGAGATCAAAAACACCGGCTAAAGCCTTGACACCAAATAATATCGAGAAACCTGCTTGTGAATATTAATAAATCGAACTTCCATTGATCAACAAAAACCCAGACCTGACATATTTTCTGCCAGGCCTGGGTAATCATGTTTAGTTTTTAGCTGTAATCGTAGAAGCCTTTGCCGCTCTTGCGGCCCAAATACCCGGCATCGACCATGCGGCGCAGCAGCGGGGCTGGGCGGTATTTGTCTTCACCAAGGTCACGCTGGAGCACTTCCATGACGAAAAGGATCACATCCAGGCCGATCAGGTCGGCAAGGGTCAACGGTCCCATCGGGTGCGCCATGCCGAGCTTCATCACGGTATCGATCGCCTCCGGGGTCGCAATCCCATCCTGAAGAGTGTAAACCGCTTCGTTGATCATCGGGCAGAGGATGCGGTTGGAGACAAAACCGGGGGAGTCTTTGACCACCACCGGGGACTTGCCCATCTGCTCCGCCATTGCGACCACGGTCTCGACGACCTCGTCGCTGGTTTGTAGGCTGCGGACGACTTCCACCAGCTTCATCAGCGGTACGGGGTTGAAAAAGTGCATCCCGACGACTTTCTCGGGCCGAGAGGTAGCAGCAGCAAGCTTGGTCAGGCTGATTGAAGAAGTGTTAGACGACAAGATCACATCCGGTTTGGCGACTGCGTCCATTTTTGTGAAAATATCAAATTTTAGCTCAGGGTTCTCAGTCGCAGCCTCGATCACAAAATCAGCTTCGGCGATTCCGTCCATCGAAGTGGTCGCAACCACACCAAGGGCCGCGTCGCGCTGCTCGGCGGTGATCTTTTCCTTGGCGAAAAACTTGGTCACCGATTTTTCAATGGTCGCTTTGCCGCGTTCCAAAGCATCATCATCGACATCCATCATCGTTACCTGATAACCTGAAACTGCGGCTGTTTGAGCGATTCCATTACCCATTGTTCCAGCGCCTACCACAAATATTTTTTTAATTTCCATTGTTTTCTCCTGTTTTGGTACCTTCTAGTCTTCGAGCTCGATCGCCATTGCTACAGCCTCACCACCACCGAGGCACAGCCCGGCGATACCGCGCTTGAGGCCGCGATCTTTGAGCGCATAAATCAGGGTTGTCAGCACGCGGGTGCCGCTGGCCCCAATCGGGTGACCGAGGGCAATTGCCCCGCCATTAACATTGACCTTGTCCCAATCCCAGCCAATCTCAGCCATATCATAGCCATCTGCAAGTACCTGAGCAGCAAAGGCCTCATTCAGTTCGACAAGGTCGACTTCATCCATCGTCCAGCCGACTTTGTCCAACAACACCGGGACCGCCCGTGCCGGGGCAATAAAAATATACTTCGGGTCAACGGCCTGTTGGGCATACCCGATGATCCGGGCAAGGGGTTTTTGCCCAATCGCTTCAGCTTTTTTACGGCTGGCAACCACCACTGCAGAAGCGCCATCATTTAACCCTGGTGAATTTCCGGCTGTAGAGCGTCCATCTGGCCGGAAGGCGGGCTTGAGCTTTGCGAGCAGTTCAATTGATGTATCCGCTCGGGGAGATTCATCGGTATCCACAATCGTGACCTTGCCCTTGCGGCCAGGCACCTCAACAGGAATGATCTCATCCTTGAATTTTCCTGTTTCGATGGCGACAAGCGCTTTCTGATGACTGTTGAAGGCAAACTCATCCATCGCTTCACGGGTAACCTTGTACTCCTCGGCAATAAAATCAGCAGCTTCTCCCATGATCCAGTCTTCAAAAGCATCCCACAAGCCATCATTCTGGATCGAATCCACCAGCGGTGCATTTCCATAGCGGAGCTGCCCCAGACGGCCGTGAACCAGGAAAGGCGCCTGGCTCATGCTTTCCATGCCGCCGGCAACGAACAGCTCGCCATCACCAGCTTTAATTGCCTGGGCAGCAAGCATTACCGTTTTTAAACCAGAGCCGCAGACCTTGTTGACGGTCATAGCGCCAACAGAGCTCGGCAAACCGCTAAAGATGGCAGCCTGACGAGCAGGGTTTTGCCCCTGCCCGGCGGAAACCACATTGCCCATCAAGACTTCATCGATCTCGCCTGGGTCGGACAGCTTGGCCCGGGCTACCGCTTCTTTGACCACAATCGCTCCCAAACGGGGGGTGGGGATACTGCTCAGGCCGCCCAAAAAACGACCAATTGGCGTGCGAACGGCGCTAAGAATTACTGCTTCACTTTGCTGTTTAGTCATTTATTCCTTCTCCAAATCGATAGATAACTGATATAACAAAAAAACGCCGGGAAGTTACCATGCGGCCAACACCCGGCGAAAGGTCTCATCCAGTGTTTCAGGAAGCACTCGTGTCTCACCTATTGCGGAAATATAGTTGGTGTCCCCTCTCCAGCGTGGAACGATATGAATGTGGATATGCTCTTCGATCCCCGCCCCAGCGGCTTCTCCCATATTGATCCCAATATTGAATCCCTGGGGATCATAGATCTTGCTGAGCACCTGGCTGCTTTGGGTGACCAGCTCAATCATCTCGGCGCGCGTTTCGGGGGTCAACGCCTCTAGCTGAGGGGCATGCTGGAACGGTAAAACCATCAAATGACCACTGGTATATGGGAAGCGGTTAAGAATGACAAATGCATTTTCACCCCGATGTACAATCAAATTTTCTTCCCCGTCCGGGGTATACTCCAATGCCTGGCAAAATACACAGCCATTTTTCTTGAATGTTTGGATATATGCCATTCGCCAGGGTGCCCAAAGCTGCTTCATTGAATTATTTTTCCATTCCTTGATGATCTGTCGTCCGGAAACCCTGGGGATTGAAATTTTCCGCAACCTCCAATTCCCGGCAGCATTTATATTTTAACAGAAATTATTCAATTTTGGATGCGGGTCTTGGATTCTCCAATTTGCGCTCTCGAAATTGAGAAAACCAGCCTGGTCTGCTGAGCATTGATTGGATTGAGGATACGATTCAACACCAGCAATTTTTACACCTCCGCATTGACAGCTATCTTTATCCGGTTTATCCTGATGGCGATGAACGAGCAACTATCCTTACTTCCTGAGATTCCCGCCAGCCTCTCGGTTGCACAGGTGAACGCCTACCTTCGAGAGCTGCTGGAAGGCGATTCGACCCTGCAAAATCTATGGGTAAGAGGGGAAATTTCCAACCTTTCTGTGCCGCGATCCGGGCATATGTACTTCACGCTGAAGGATAGGCAGGCAAGCCTACGCTGTGTGATGTGGCGCAGTCAGGCAGCCAGGTTGAGCTACATGCCCCAGGACGGCGACCAGGTAGAAATCCATGGGAGTGTCAGTGTCTACGAGGCGAGCGGGCAGGTCCAGCTGTATGCCGACCAGATTCGTCCGGTCGGAGAGGGCCTGCTCTTCCAGGAGTTCAACAAGCTCAAACAAAAGCTTGAGGCAGAAGGTTTATTTGACCCGGAGAAGAAAAAGCCGCTGCCCTTCAGCCCAAAAACAATCGGGGTGGTCACCTCCCCAACCGGAGCTGCATTGCGGGATATGCTCAACACCTTGAAGCGGCGCTATCCGATGATTAACGTAATCCTCTCCCCAACCCAGGTGCAGGGTGATGCCGCTCCCGGCGGGATTGTGGCAGCGCTTGAGCTGCTCAACCAATACATTCAACCGGAGGTGATCCTGATTGCCCGCGGAGGAGGATCGATAGAAGACCTGTGGGCCTTCAACGACGAACAGGTCGCCCGAGCAATCGCGGCTTCGGATGCGCCGGTAATTTGCGGTGTCGGACACGAGACTGATTTCACGATTGCGGATTTTGTCGCGGACCTACGAGCGCCCACCCCTACTGCGGCAGCTGAACTGGCTGTGCCAGATCAAATGGAAATCCGAGGAATTTTGCTCGAGAGAATCGAAAAGCTGGGATTAAACTTTCTTGATTTGGTTAAACAGAAACGTTGGGATTTAGCCCAGATGCAGGCATCACTGCTGCGCCGTTCGCCAGAAGGGCAGCTGCGCAGCTCAAGGCAGCTGGTTGATGAGTTATTCCGGCAAGGAGAGAGGGCAATTGAGCACCAAATTGAGCTGTACCGCACCAAACTAAAAGGCTACTCCCAGCACATTGCCGCCCTTAATCCCCAGATGATCCTTGAACGCGGCTATGCGCTCGTCACTCAGCCTGATGGAAGTGTGATCAGACAGAGAAGTGATGTTGAAGCTGGGGACCGGTTAAATATCCAGGTTTCCGATGGGGAATTCGGGGTGCAAGTAAATGATAAAACATCCAAGTAATGGAGAATGAAATGAGTAAGAAAAGCGATCCAGCAGAATTAAATTTCGAGCAGGCATTTGAGGAACTACAAGTGGTGATCAACGAGTTGGAAGCCGGGGAAAAACCCCTGGAGCAATCGCTGACGATGTTTGAGCGCGGCCAGGCGTTGTACCAACGCTGCACCGACTTGCTCGACAAGGCGGAGCTGAAAGTGCAGCAAATATCTGATTCTGGCGAGTTGAACAACTTCACGGAATAACCCCTGAACCAAGCAGTTAGCTGTCCGAAATGGAAAACTATTCTTCTGGCAGCTCTCTGATTTTTTTTCGAATAAATTCTACTGCCTGGGTTTTATCTTCAACCTCACCCACCGCCTGGGCTTCCCACAAACTTTCAAGCAGATCTCCAATGACCGGACCTGGACGAAGTTCAAACATTTCCAGCAAGTCATCGCCATTTAAGAATGCCTGAGGCTTGACTTCTTCAGGTTTTTCCCAATAGGCTTCCAGTAAAGTGCGGACGACATCAATGTGGTGTTCCAACACCGGCTGCGGGAGCGTATGCCCGTAAATCGCCAAGAGGTCAGCAATCGAGAGCAGGCAAATGTCTACACCTGCTTCGCCTACCGCGCGCCAGAACCGGTAAACCGCCCGTTTGGTGGGCAGCTCTCCTGTTTTGGCGAGCTGCCAGGGACGCATGTGCCCAGCAACCACGGTCTCTATACGCTGCGCCTCTTGGGTGGACAAACGCAGCGCCTCGGCTCTCTGACGGGTGACCTGTGCCCCGCTCTGCTCATGACCAATAAAACGAATACGGCCATCTTCCTCGACGCTGCGGTGCCTTGGCTTGGTGATATCGTGGTACAGCCCGGCAAAGAACAGCAGAGCTGATATGGAGCGATCGGGGTTCAGCTGGCGATTGAAATGCTCACTGATTCGGTCCCGGTAGCGCCCCAACCGCAGGGAAAGCACACCGCTGAAGATATCTCCCCCTCCCTCATTGTCATGTTGATAGTTCTTATCCAGCAGGCGGAGGACATCCTCCAGCTTGCTGACCGTATGCACGGCATGCTCCCAGACACCATAGATATGCGGGGCTGATTGAGTGACTGCCTTCATTTCCCCAGTTTCGGGCAGCAGGTGATCAGAGATCCCCAGCAGGTCCATCACGCGCAGATTGGCGCTTGGCCGCGGGGCGTCCAACAATTTGAACAGCTCATCTCGAAGGCGCTCAATTGAAACCGTGGGAAGCAGATGGACGGCTTGCTTTAGCGCGTCTCTTGTTTTTGGATGGATGCTCAACTGGTAGCTGGCCGCGATCCGCAGGGCACGCATCACTCTGACGGGGTCATCTGCAAAGGCGGTTGGCGAACAAAACTGCAGCTGCCCTTTGAGGAGATCTGCACCCCCACCCAATGGATCAATCACGGTGGTGAGATCGTTGAGGCTTAACGCCATGGCATTGACCGTAAAATCGCGTTTGGAGAGATCCTCATCCAGAGAATCTCCCTGCATGGCGACAAAGTCGAGTACCGTGCGCTGCTCACTTTCCTTATCCAACACCACCCGTCCGACCATGAAATCCTCATCCATGGTGTAATACGCGCCGTTAAGCTGATTTGCTAATCGGCGGGCGATGGCGAGAGAATCCCCATTGACTACAAAGTCGAGGTCATGAGATGCTTTCCCCAAAAGCGCATCCCGGACTGCTCCGCCGACGAGATAGACATCAGAGGTGTCAGCAAGCTGTTTTTGCAGCTGAAGAAGCAGCGAGGGGAGTTTAAGTGAAGTGGTCACGAGCGCAGACAGCTCAATTAATCGGGGGGGGTATAGACATTGAGGTCTACAACACCAACAAATGGCAGGTTGCGGTAGTACTCGTCCAAATCGAGTCCGTAGCCAAACACGAATTTATCTTCAATATTAAAGCCGATGTAATCTAAAGGCACTTCAATCTCACGACGGGAGGCTTTATCCAGTAAGGTGCACACTTTAAGGCTTTTCGGCTGGCGAGTTTCCAGCATCTCGAGAACTGAATGGATCGTATGACCGCTGTCGACGATGTCTTCAACAAGGAGGACATTACGGTCAAAAATATCATTGGTCAGGTCCATGGTGATGCGCACTTTCCCCGACGACTGGCGGACACCAGCGCCATAGGAGGAGATCGCCATAAAATCGATGGAATGGGGCAGGTCAATACTGCGCATCAAATCAGTGAGGAACATAACTCCACCCCGGAGAATGCAGACTAAGAGTAAATCTTCTCCCTGGTAATCCTGACTGATCTTCTCACCCAACTCATTAATCCGTTTTTGGAGCTGCTCGTTGGGGATTAGAATTTCAGCAAGGAATTTATTGTAATCTGAGTAATCCATAGAGAGCTCCTTAGTTTCGGGGCACAACGTGGCACTTCCGGCAGCGCGCTTCGTAAAGTTCATCAGCCCCAACAATCACCACGGGATCATCAAAATGAGCTGGTTTTCCATTAACCAGGCGCTGAGTGCGTGAGGCGTCTTCACCACAGACCATACAGATAGCATGCAGCTTATCAACTTCTTCTGCCTGGGAGATTAATTTTGGCATCATCCCAAAGGGCTCACCGCGAAAGTCGAGGTCCAGCCCGCCCACAATTACCCGGAGACCCTTTTCAGCCAATTGATTGACCACCTCAACGATGCCGACATCGATAAACTGAGCCTCGTCGATGGCGACTACGGTAGTATCCGGTTTAAGAGTCGTAAGGATATCAGCTGAACCTGCGATCGGCGAGGCATCGAATTGGCTGCCCGCGTGTGAAACAACTTTGCCAGAATCATAGCGTTTATCAATCTCCGGCTTAAACACCTGCACATTCTGCTTGGCAATTGTCGCCCGGCGCAGCCGGCGAATCATCTCATCAGTTTTTCCACAGAACATTGAACCGGTAATCACCTCAACTGAACCGAACTCCTTCGACATATACACCTCGCAATAATTTTTGGTCACTTTGATTGGATATTAGTAGTGTACTGTAAGTTCAACCTGATGACAACAAATTGTAGAAAGATATTGGTTTTTTAAGCTTGCGGCGCGCTGCTCAGGATTATTTCTAGCAAAAAATAAAATCAAAGAAATAAAAAACGTCTGGCGGACCAGACGTTTTTATCTATTTCTTTTCGGTAAAGCTTACTCGCCAGGGATTTCGTATCCCATCCGGCGCATCGCCTTCTTCAGGTCAGCCAAAGACTTCCGGCCAAAACCATCAATCGCCAGTACAGCATCATCGCCTTCTGCCAATTTTTCAATGGCGTCGCCTGCAATCTTGATCCCAGCTTTTGTTAATGAATCTGTGGCGCGTTTGCCAAGCTCAAACTCTTCAATCGGGCGATCGGGGGAGACTTTTTCAGACTCTCGTTCTTCCTGATCACTGACAAACTGCTGACGTGCTTCCAGTCGTTTGTAGAAGCGGTCGACCTGACCTTCGGTATCCACAATGCGCTGCTCACCTGTGAAAAATGGATGGCAGGCGGAACAAATGTCCACACGGATCTCTTCTTGAGTTGATCCTACTGTCCAGGATTCACCGCAGGCGCAGGTTACCTTAGATTCAGGGAAATAGGTTGGATGAATATCTTGTTTCATCGGTCTACTACCTTTCGATTTCTAATAATCTTAAACAATTAATCGCCTGCGGCAGGCAAAGGTTCAATTCGAACGCTCTTTTTGCCACCACGAATATTCTCATACACCACAACACCTTGTGTGGTTGCAAAAAGGGTATGGTCTTTACCCATGCCCACATTGCGACCCGGATAGATCTTGGTGCCGCGCTGGCGTACCAGGATATTTCCGGAAATCACGAACTCGCCGGCGTATTTCTTAACGCCCAGGCGTTTTGATTCACTATCTCGTCCGTTGCGGGTCGATCCGCCACCTGTTTTGTGTGCCATAACAACCTCTCTTCTGATCCAAGGTCTAAAAGTTATTTAGACTCGGGGGTTGATTTTGTATCAGCTTTTTTTGATGCAGTCTTTTTCTTAGCTGAGGTTTTTGTTTTAGCAGCCGTCTTGGTTTTTGCTGCAGTTTTGGTTTTGGTCTTTGCAGCAGTCTTTGTCTTGGTCTTGGCGGCTGTTTTCTTCTTCGCAGCGGTCTTGGTTTTAGGCTTGGCAGCTGTTTTCTTTTTCGGAGCAGCTTTTGCCTTCGGTTTTTCGTCTTCAGTTTTCTCGGCAGCTTTTTTAGCAGCCCCTTTGACGTCAATTGACTCGATCATCAGTTTGGTATATTTTTGACGATGGCCCTGCTTCACGCGATAGCGTTGGCGGGATTTGAATTTGAAGACGATGATCTTCGGCGCTTTAAACTGCTCAACCACGGTAGTGGAAACTTTGGCACCAGAAACAGTAGGAGTGCCTACAGTGATCTTGCCTTCATCGGAAACCAACAGCACTTGATCTAAGCTGAGTTTTTTACCGACCTCAAGGTGCAAGCGGTCAACGTCAATCGTTTTGCCCTCCACCGCCTTATACTGCTTGCCACCGCTTTCTACAATGGCATACTTCATATGTTCCTCCAATCTTCACTTCACCACTCAGCCCGCGTGCTAGCACAAAAATGTGCCCGCCGGTGAGCGGGGAAGTTGGGGATAAGATTTGATAAATTTGCTTATATCGGATCAGCGACTTCACCAAGTCCAACCTGGATTCAGGCGCAAATCAAGATACAGCCCCAGCAAAGCTGCCAGGGCATTAAGCGAAAGATATTATATCGAGCTTAGATGGGATTGTCAATAATCGATTCTGCTCCAATCTGGAGATTAATTAAGTGAAGCAACGCATCCAACAAGGGGAATTCAAAATTAGCGAGATTATGAGGAATCTTAGAAATTTATTAAGCTGCTGAAACCCCCGCTTTGATAATTGACCAAACAACTTCCATAGTGTATAATCGCACGGCACTAATTCAGAAAAGTGCGCGCAATTATCTTTTAAAAAGAGGAATTAAAATGCCGAAGAGAACCTACCAACCGAAGAAAAGACGACGCGTCCGCGTACACGGATTCCGGCAGCGGATGGCAACCCGCGGCGGCCGCGGTGTGATCAAACGCCGCAGACTGAAAGGCCGACATCGGCTGACAGTGCGGATGAATGAGCATGTCAAGAAAACTGACTGGAATAGCAAGTAACTACCCACAGGCAGTGATTTGGTGCGCTGACTCCCCTGGAAATACCAACTAACTGGTGGAAAAACAGAATCGCCTCAGGAAGTCTGCTGATTTCCAGCGGGTGCGGCAGCATGGAAGTGCCTTTGCCCACCCGCTTGTTGTTTTGATTTTCATTCCGAACCAACAAGACATTCTGCGAGTAGGCATTACAACCGGAAAATCGATTGGTAATGCCGTCCAGCGTAACCGGGCAAAACGGGTGCTCAACGCGGCAATCAGCGGTCTGATCCCCCAAATTCAACCCGGTTACGACATCGTGCTCCAGGCGAGGAGATCGGCCACCAAACTCAAGAGTACTCAATTACAGCTCACCATCTACTCCTTGCTGGAGAAAGCTAGAATATTGCTAAAATGACAGCAAACATAAATATCTCCCAAGAGAAACCAATCGAGATTGAAGAGCATCGTTCCCCTGATTTAGCTGATCTGGATATCTCACTGAAAAATTTGCCGCGCCTGCCCTTACTAGCAATTATTCGCTTTTATCAATTGACATTTTCTAAAACAATCCCCTCCGACACCTGCCGTTTTTACCCAACCTGTTCGCACTATTCTTATCAAGCGATCTTTAAGTACGGGGTGTTAAAAGGCGGTTGGTTAGGGTTCACCCGCATTTTGCGCTGCAACCCTTTTAACCCCGGTGGGGTCGACCCAATCCCTTAGCCCTTGCTGAGATTCTGGGAACCTAACAAACGAGAGCAATAAATGAAACTTAAAAAGTTAATCCTCCTATTCAGCCTGATCGCAGCGGGTTTGCTGTTGAGCGGGTGCAGTGGTAGAAGCACAGTCCCATCCAGTTGGCCTGGAATCACGATTGTGGACAACATCGCTTATGTGGCCTTCAATAATCATGTGTATGGTGTGCAGATCAACAACGGCTCACAGCTATCACGAATGCCTGATAAACCAATCAACACCACCACCACTTTCTTCCATCAACCTCTAATGATGGATGAAACCACCCTGATCGTTGGCGATTACAAAAAAGAGATTTACACATTTAATACCGCCAACCGCACTACTGAGGTGTTTTTCAATGATGCCAGCGGCCGTTGGATCGCAGCCCCCCTGCTGGTAGATGAGACCATCTACGCCCCCAACGCAGACAACTTCGTCTACGCTTTGAACTTGGATGGCAGCTTGAAATGGACTTTTGAAACTGGAGATCCAATCTGGTCTGCGCCATTGATCAACGATGACCTGCTTTACATTGCATCTATGGACGGATCCTTGTATGCCCTTGAAGCGGACAGAGGATCTGTAGTCTGGCAAACTGAATTGGGCGGCACGGTGGTCAACAATGCCCACTTTGGTGACGATGGCGTGCTCTACATTGGCACGTTTAGCAGTGAAATGCTCGCCCTTGACAGCCAAACGGGCAGCATTTTATGGCGCTTTACCACCGATGACTGGGTCTGGGGTACACCAATCCTCTATGATGGCGTGCTGTATGTTACCGATCTCAGCGGAAAGGTTTATGCGGTTGACCCCTTGGAGCACAACATCCTGTGGCAGTACAAAGCCGACGGCGCCATTTCTGGGTCCGTGCTGGTGGTGGAAGATTCCCTGTATGTCGCCTCACAAGGCGGCACAATCTACAGCCTGAATACTTCCGGTACACTGCGGTGGCAAGCCAGCCTGAGCGAAGAAGAAGGTGAATTTGCAGGCACTCCGATTGCCGTAGATAACTCAATCCTCATCGGAGCACTCCAAACCGAGAGTATTTTATATGCCTACAATACCGAAGGCACCCTTCAATGGCAATTTACGCCTGAGAATTAAGGAAAACAAATATGTTGGATTTTATAATTAATCCCGCCGTCAACATCTTAATCTGGATCTATCAATTTTTAGGAGCAAGCACAAACGACTTTGGTTTGGCGATCATCATCTTTACGATTATCATCCGTTTGGTGATCTCTCCCCTGACCAAATCTCAGCTGGAAAGCTCCAAAAAAATGTCTGAAATGCAGGATTCTCCTGAATGGAAAAAGATCCAGAAGAAACACAAAGACGACAAAGAAAAACTTCAACAAGAGCAAATGCGACTGTACCAGGAAATGGGAATCAACCCGCTTGGCTCTTGTCTGCCGACCCTTGTGCAATTTCCGATCATCATCGGTTTGTATTGGGGGATCACCAAAGCCATGGCAATCAGCCCGGTACAACTGCTGACCCTGCGACCAATCATTGCGCTGAAAGATGCTGCCAGCCTGATCCCGCTGAATAACCAGTTCTTGTGGATGGATCTCAGCCAGCCAGAACGCTGGTTGGGGCTGACAGATATCATCCCATCGGATTGGTGGTTGATTGGCGGAGGTATTCCTACCCTGGCGATCATTGTTTTTGCTACCTCCTATCTCCAGACCAAATTAACCCCGACTGGCGCAACAAGCAATGACCAGACCAAGGCGATGACCAGCATGATGTCGATTTATATCCCTGTGCTGATGGCCTGGCTTTCCTACACATACTCAGCTGGCTTAGCAGTCTACTTTGTGACCAGCAACATTGCCAGCCTGGTGCAGTATGGGCTGATGGGACGCCTGGATTTTTCGAAACTTTTGGGAGGCAAAACAAAAGCCTCTTCAGGAAAAAACTAATTCATCCACTAGCAGACGCGAGGAACCTATGAACCAGGAAACACGAGCGACACTAGAAATTATTGCGCCATCGGTTGATGAAGCTGTTGAAAAAGGTCTGGCAGAGCTGGGCCTACAGCGGGAAGATGTAGAAATCGAAATTCTCGATGAAGGTAAGGGCGGCTTGTTTGGTCTCGGTGGACGGCAGTCCCGCGTGCGCCTAAGCCTGAAGTCTTCTGAGGAAGGCGAATCAACCCCCACCTCGACAGACAGTCTCTCCACGCGCTCAAATGATACTGAACGTCAGGGGAATGAGGACGAGGATAATATCCGAGCAATTGCCCAGGCAACTGTCAGTGAGCTCCTCGAGAGAATGGATGTTCACCAAGCCAGAGTAAGTACCCGGGTGAGCGATGCCCCTGGTAAAGACGGTATGCCCGGGATCGTTGTAGATATTAACGGCGATGACCTGAGCATTTTAATCGGAAAAAGAGCGGAAACCCTGAATGCCCTACAGTACATCACGCGATTGATCGTCGGCAAAGAAGCTGGCAGGGGAATTAATCTGACCGTTGACGTGGAAGGTTACCGCGCCCGACGAGAACGCAGCTTAGGGCAGCTGGCCCAACGTATGGCCGGTCAGGCAGTTAAATCTGGTCGGCGGCAGACCCTTGAGCCAATGCCCGCCAATGAACGCCGGCTCATCCATATCGAACTCAAGGATAATGATCAGGTAACCACGGAAAGCGTTGGTGAAGAGCCCCGCCGAAAAGTGACAATTATCCCTACCAATGAGTAACGTCTAACCAGCTTTCAAGCTGAATAGCATTAATCACAAAAGGCGAGGAAATTTCCTCGCCTTTTTTTGACCGAATCTTTGATTCGGTTTGTTAATTTCAGGAAGCGAACTTCCTGAAATTATTTTCTGAGAGAGGTCATGGTGAATTCATGATTAAATTCAATGGGGCATTTGGTCAGGTCAGAACACGAATTGTAAACCAGTTTCCAGCACTGGTATAATAGCCCTATGCTTAAGTTTCCTGGGATCAATCCAGTAGATTATCTGGTGATTGGGCACATCACCAAAGACCTGACCCCCGACGGCGATCAGCCCGGTGGGTCGGCCTCGTATGCTGCCTTAACCGCCAGGGCCCTCGGTCAGCGGGTGGGAATGGTCACCTCCTGGGGAGAGGACAGATACCCTGAGATTCTCGAAGGAATTGCCGTAGCCAACAATCCCAGCGAAGACTGCACCACCTTTGAAAACCAGTACACGCCTGAAGGCCGCGTCCAAAGATTGGATAAAATTGCCTCCAATTTGGCTTACTATCATATCCCCGAATCCTGGCGGCAAGCGCCGATCGTACATTTGGCTCCAGTGGCACAGGAAGTCCAGCCAGATATTGTCCGGCACTTCCCAAACGCGCATATTTTTCTCACTATCCAGGGATGGCTGAGGCAGTGGGATGCGGACGGAATTGTGTCACCAGCGGATTGGCCCGAGGCAAGATACATCTTACAGCAGGTGCACGCCGCGGTGCTCTCAGAAGAGGATATCCAGCGGGACCAATATACAATAGATGCTTTTGCGGCAGCGACACCGATCCTGGTTGTCACGCGAGGCGCAAATGGAGCAACGTTGTATACAGAAGGCCGGGTTGAGCACATTCCAGCAGTCGAAGTTGAGGAAGATGACCCCACCGGAGCTGGCGACATCTTTGCCGCGGCGTTCTTCACCCAGTTGACCCAAAACCGCGATCCGCTCCAGGCAGCCGAATTTGCTGCCAAAATCGCTGCAGATTCAGTTACTCGTCCCGGTTTGGCGGGGTCACCAACAGAAGAAATGATTCATAATTTA
Source organism: Chloroflexota bacterium (assembly GCA_039714215.1). Taxonomy (GTDB): domain Bacteria; phylum Chloroflexota; class Anaerolineae; order Anaerolineales; family UBA11579; genus UBA11579. The sequence goes on from JBDLJU010000023.1 coordinate 15,864, forward strand.
TTTACAGAGGTACAATAATTGTGGGATTAATTTACACCATTTTGAACCAAAAAGGCGGGGTTGGAAAAACCACCACGGCAATAAACCTGGGCGCTTACCTGGCTCATTATGATCAAAGGGTACTGCTCGTTGATATCGACCCGCAGGCGAATGCAACTTCATGCCTGGGGATTGACAAACGCTCCGTTAACAACGGCGTGTACCAGGCACTGATCAATTCCGGCGGCGCGGGGGATGCGATCCTGCACAACCCGCGGCTGAAAATCTCGCTGCTGCCCTCCTCTCCTGATTTAACCGGGGCAGAGGTTGAACTGATTAATGTGAATGGGAGGGAAAGCCGCCTGGAAAAAGTACTGGCCGACCTGCATAAGCGATACGATTATGTATTGATTGACTGCCCACCCTCGATGAGCCTGCTGACCCTTAATGGGATGGTGGCGGCGAAAGATGGATTGATCATTCCGGTGCAGTGTGAGTACCTTGCCCTTGAAGGTATCAGCCAGATGCTGCAAACCATTGAGCGGGTCAAGTCATCGGTGGTGCCCTCGCTAAAGATCCGCGGCGTGCTGTTGACGATGTATGATTCGCGCACCAATCTTTCCAAGGATGTGGAAGATGAGATCCGCAATTTTTTCCCATCTCAAACATTTGAAACCGTAATCCCGCGCAGCGTGCGAATTGCAGAAGCGCCCTCTTACGGTCTGCCGATTCTGTCTTACCAGCCAAACTCTCCCGGCGCAAAGGCCTATGATCAACTTGCACGTGAGCTTCTGCTCGCCGATGGCAAAGCTGTTCCAGCGCTAAAGTAAAATTCTTGCCTGGTCATCTCAACCAGGATACAAATTTCGGAAAAAATTTTTAAAGGAGCGGTCTTATGTCTCGAAGACCCGGACTCGGAAAAGGTTTAGATGCACTGATCCCCACCTCAACAACTGAAGAGCCAAAAACTTCAGGTGGTGTGGTAGAAATCTCTGTCGATCAGATCCAAACCAACCCCCATCAGCCGCGTACAACCTTCAACGGAGAGCAGCTCAACGATCTGGCTGCCTCAATCAAAGAACACGGTGTGATCCAGCCTTTGATCGTCACTCAAGGCGATTCACCAGAAGGCTACACGCTGATCGCCGGTGAACGCCGCCTGCAAGCTGCCAGACTGGCCAACTTAGACAAAGTGCCGGTGATTGTGCGCGAGGCAACCGAGCAAGAACTGCTCCTGCTGGCATTAATCGAGAACGTGCAGCGCGCAGACCTCAGCCCTCTGGAAACCGCGGAAGCCTACAAACACCTTAGCGAGCAGTTTAAGTTCACCCAGGAGCAAATTGCTGACCGGGTGGGCAAAAGCCGGGTAGCAGTGACCAACACGATGAGCCTGCTGGACTTATCCCCAGCGGTGAGGCAAGCCCTCGCTGATGGCGAAATTAGCGAAGGCCATGCCAGGGCACTGAAAGGGCTTTCTAGGCAATCTCAGAGCAATGCGCTGCAAACAGTGATCAACAAAGGGCTGAATGTACGCCAGGCAGAAGAACTCGCTCGTAAGCTGAAAGGGGTCAAGGCAAAGAAACCGCCAAAAGCAGAGCCATCCCTCACTCCTGAGCTGGAAGAAATGCAGGCGCAGTTACGGGATTACCTGGGCACGAAAGTTAACCTGAAATACAGCAGCAAGGGGGGCACGGTGACGATTAAATATTACTCTGATGAAGAGCTCAACGCCCTGGTGGACAAGCTGCTTAAACAGTAAACAAAAAGCAACCATCACGCGTCTCTATCACGGAGGCGCGTTTTTTGGTGGAGATTAAATGAAAATCCTGCATAACGCCAAGATCATTACGATGAATCCCAACCAGCCGCGGGCAGAAGCGCTGGTGATCAACCACCATGCTCCAAACTGCGGGCGGATCGTGGAAATCGGCAGCAGCGAGAAGATCCTGGCAAAATACGAAAGGGATGCCAAATCAGAAGATCTACACGGCGCTACAATCCTCCCGGGCCTGACCGATGCCCATATTCACCTAAAATACTATGCGCTAAACTTGAAAAAAATTGATTTGTTCAATGCGAGCAAGGCGGAATGCCTGGCGCTGGTCGCCCAGCGCGCCACGGATACACCCTCAGGAGAATGGATCTTAGGTCACGGCTGGAACCAAAACAACTGGCCAGAGGGACTCCCAACGGCCGCTGAGCTGGACAAGGCTGCCACCAATCATCCAGTGCACCTCACCCATGTCTCTTTGCATTCTTCCTGGGAAAACAGCAGCGCCCTGGTTGCAGCGGGAATTAATGCTGCGACCCAAGATCCCAAAAACGGAAAAATCGTCCGCGATGAGCGCGGCAATCCAACAGGAGTACTGCTGGAAACCGCCTCACAGCTGGTTGAGAGCATTCTCCCCTCCCCGAGCGATGGAGATAATATCCAGGCAATTGCAGACGCCCAGCAAGCACTGTGGCGGATGGGGGTGACGGGTGTACACGACTATGATCGAATTCCTAGCTTTATCGCGCTTCAGCGGCTGCACCAACGCGGCGATTTAAAGCTTAGGGTACTCAAAAACCTGCCAGTTGAGAGCATCGAAGCGATCATCGCTTCCGGGTTGCGCTCTGGTTTTGGTGATGACATGCTGCGAATTGGAGGGATCAAGGTATTCGCAGACGGCGCTCTGGGATCGCAAACAGCGGCGATGCTGGCGCCCTACGAGGGCCAGCCAGATAACCGGGGAATCAGCTTCCTGGACAGCGAAGAGCTGTTTGAGATCGGACGGCAGGCGGTCACCGGGGGATTAAGTCTGACTGTGCATGCCATTGGAGATGCCGCCAACCATCAATTGTTAAACAGCTTTGAGCAGCTGCGCGCTTTTGAGAAAGTTCAGGGCCTGCCTAATTTACGTCACCGGATTGAGCATGCCCAAATCCTGCACCCAGATGATATTCCCAGGTTTGTGGAACTAAGTTTAACCGCCTCGATGCAGCCGATCCACGCCACTGCAGATATGTTGATGGCGGATGTGCATTGGGGGGAGCGTGCCCGTTATGCTTATGCCTGGCAATCACTGGAACAAGCTGGAACAAGAATGGCGTTTGGCTCCGACGCCCCGGTAGATACCCCCAACCCATTCCATGGAATTTATTCGGCAGTCACCCGCCGCCGGACGGATGGCTCCCCAGGAACGGATGGCTGGCGGGCTGAGGAATGCATCTCTCTGGAGAGCGCATTTAAAGGATACACTTCCGGGGCTGCTTATGCAGCCGGGATGGAAGATGATCTCGGGATGCTGTCTCCTGGATATTTTGCAGACCTGATCATACTGCCAGATGACCCCTTCAAGCTGGAAATTGATCAGCTGCACGCCATTCAACCAACCGCGACAATGGTGGGCGGCGAGTGGGTTTGGAGGCAGTAAGCATGGAAAAGAATGAGCGAATTGAGGAAATCAAGCGGCAGATTGAAGATTTAAAGAAACGCCTGCCGGCACATTCAATCCCCCCGGCAATGATGGCCGAGCTGGACGAACTCGAAGAAGACCTCGAGGAGGAAATAAAAAAACAGAAGGGCGGAAGATAATTTCCCATTAATACCTGAGAATTTCTTTTTGTGAAAGTTCCTGGAGATAGATTTATTGATTTGGGGTGATGGGCTTATTCAATGAGTAGAGCAGCAATCTGACCTGCAAATTTTCTTCAACCTGATCGAAAACAGCAACCGCTTCTGGATTGGCAACCTGGGGCAAATAGCTCTCTAAAAAGGTCGGGACTGGCTCCCAGGAACCGGTTTCTACCACCAACCAAACCCGAGAATACTGCCTGTTTAATCCGTCGACCAACTGCAGGGTTGAAGCCATATCCCCGGCGGGGAAGGTATTAGGCAGCGAATACCAATCAACCTCACCGTGATAAAAGTTAAGGAAATAGTTCCAGGAGGTGCGTAAATAGGGGAAGACCAAGATCACATCCCCTGGCTCCACTTCGCTATCCAACACCGCAGCCATCTGGACAACATCAGGGCGGTTGGCGCCGTATCGAGGATCATTTTTGTATCCAACAAGGATCAAAGCAGGCAAAGCGATGAATCCGAAGATCAGCATTGCCACTATCCACGAGCGAATCGCCCCCGGTATTTTTTTCCGGAGCGCATTGATGATGAAGATCGATCCAACCCCAGCCAAGAGCAGGCATGCCGCGATGACGGCTGTGGTCCATCCTGCAGAGAGTTCAAATAAGCGCGCGCTGGAAAAATTGACCTCCGCTCCAGAGATTAACAACCGCCAATGCGCCAGCAATGGCGCGTGTTCAAATGACCACAGCACCCGGCCGACATCGGGGACCAGCTGTACATAAAACAAATCGAGCATATAAGCCGAATTAGCTACCAATACCCCACCAAGCTGAATCAGGATACCAAGACCTAAGAAACTCCAAAAAATCACCCGGTGCAGCCTTTTCGGTGAGTGCAGCAAGAAATCGATCACTGGAGCCAGGCCAACAACCAGGAGAGGTAGGATCGGCAGTAGAAAGCGGGTACCCCAGGTAATTCCCCACCATTCAGCGCCGTAAGCCGTCGCTTGAGCGATCGCCAGACCTCCTGCTGCCAAAATACTGAAAATCCACACTTCGCGGGATTTTTGCTTAGACTGGAACCACGCCAGAGGCAGGATAAACAGCACTGGATTATAGATCAGCAATCCTCGCCCAGGGGCGAAGAGCATTTCAAGGATCGCCCTGGGAATCTCCCGGTAAGGGAAGCCGCGGCGCAAATTCCACAATCGGTCAAAAAACTCAAGAGAAAACCGGTTTTGAGGAGCAAGGATGCTGATCGCAGCAGCGAGAGCAAATAATACCCCACCGGCTACCAGCATTTTTTTCCAGGTACCACGTTCGGATTGAGCTAACAGCAGGTAAACAAAAGCTGGGAGCACCGATAACAGAATGATTTTGGTAAACAGCGCTCCTACGAAAGCAACCAGGCTTACCAGCCAGGATAATGCTGCCACCCTATTCTCCTCATCCGCCTGCATAGCAGAAAGTAATCCGAGCAATACAATCATCATCAGCAGCATCGCCAGCGGTTCTCGGAAATTGGTTTGACTGTAAGGCCAAGCGATTGTGGATAATCCAAATACTAAAGCGCTGCCAAGCGCTGTTTTCAGCGAGAAATCCATTCGGGTGACGATTAATACAATCAAGGCAGCAGTTAGAGCAGTGTAGATTGGAGTAAGGAGATACAACGCCTGAACCTGACCCAGGTTTCCAGGTAGGAAAGCAAGCACAGCAGCCCCGAGGTAAACGTGCAGTGGGCCACTGCCGGTGAAATTACCTAACAAACGGTTATTTCCATACATCTGAGGTGCAACGGTGCCCTTTCCTGCAGCCAGGTTTTGAGAAACCGCTGCAAAAAGCTGCTCATCATCGGCAACAGGAAAGCCAGAATACGTCAAATAGTAAACCCCCAGGAGAAAGAACAGAACTCCAGCCGCGGGTAACACCAGGGTAGTTGAATATTTCTTCACAAATCTATTGTATAATGAAATTTGAATAAGTTCCGTCACTTCACAGAAACATCATGCGGACTTACCAACCAGGTTGAGGGAGAAACCGATGAAACGATATATACTTTTCACAATGGTTATCATTTTGGTAGCCATTTCTGCGAGCGCCTGCGACAGCGCTAAACTCAATGAAAATCCAGACCAGGCAGAGATTGACCTGGAACTCTGGCTGACTCCATTGATCCCCACGGACACCCAAGTTCCCGGTTCATTTGGCACCCTTGC
>JBDLJU010000024.1:0-20814 GCA_039714215.1 Chloroflexota bacterium
GGATGACCGCCTGACGATTGTGTTCTCAAGCGATTATTTTGACACCTACCTGGAGCTGTTCGATGAAGATGGCAATTTGATTGCCGCCGATGATGACGGTGGTAAAGATCATAACTCAATGCTGTGGAATATTGTGCTGCCGGAGACGGGAGAATATTCGATCGCCGCTCGTTCGTTTAATAACACTGCTCAAGGAGCTTATTCACTGAATGTGGAGAGCAGCACAATAGAGCTGAGCGGAACATTAATTTATGGCGGCTCGGATACCGGCGACCTCGATCAAGGAGAATGGCTGGTGTGGTCTTTCGAGGCCATCGCTGGCGATATTGTCTCGATTGCTCTGGACAGCGATGATTTTGATGCCTTCCTTGAGCTGCGGGGTAACAATGGCTTGATCCTTGCGGAGGATGATGACGGTGGTGAAACCGGCTCAAATTCTTTGATAAGCGAGTATTTAATCACCGAGACCGGAACGTACCTGATTGTGGTGCGGGCTTACAGCGATACTGAGACTGGGGAGTTCTCTCTCTCTTTGAATGAGGAGTGATTTAGCCAGGAGTGAATCCAACCCTGCTGCGCGGTTTTGACAAAGCCGCAGGGGTGTGCTACAATCCACCCGGAATGATCTAAGCACAACCCCGGCTTTGGTTTTTTGCCGGGGTGGTTTTTTAATAGATATCGACTGGGGTTAATTCACCAGTACAGCTCTACTCGAAGCGGTGCTTCGATTAAAATTAAAATTTACAAGACGCGAAAAGTCTTGAATGAAATAAGGAAAATTAAATATGAGTAAAAATAAACTGCGCATCGTCCCCCTGGGGGGACTTGGGGAGATTGGTAAGAATATGATGGCGTATGAGTACGGCGATGATATTTTAATCGTCGATACCGGCATTATGTTCCCCGAAAATGATATGCTGGGGATTGATTACATTATCCCAGATTTCAAGTATTTGGAAGATAAGGCGGATAGAGTCAGGGGCATTGTGATCACCCATGGCCATGAGGATCATACCGGAGCAATCAGCCATGTGTTGGATATGATCTCTGCACCGATCTATGCCACTCCGCTAACGCTGGGCCTGCTTGAGGTCAAGCTCGCCCGTAAAGGGAAGCTCAGCGGCGTGAAATTAAACACTGTCCAGGCTGGTGAGAGCATCCAGGTCGGCGTGTTCAAAGTCGAATTCTGCCATGTCTGTCACTCGATCCCTGATGGGGTCGCGTTAGGGATTACGACCCCTGAGGGTCTGGTGGTGCATACCGGGGATTATAAGTTCGACCACACCCCGGTCGATAATTGGCCAACCGATTACGCAAAACTAGCTGAATGGGCCGGGCGAGGCGTGCTGGCGCTGCTGGGCGACTCGACCAATGCAGATACCCCCGGCTGGACACCTTCTGAGCGGGTGATTGACCCGGCGTTTGATAAGGTATTTCGGGAGGCAGGCGGGCGAATCATTGTGGCTTCGTTTGCTTCGCTGATTTCCCGGATGCAGCAAGTGGCTAACGCGGCCGAGAAGCATGGGCGCAAGATGGCGTTTGTGGGGATGAGCATGCGAGAAAACGCAAAAATGGCCCGCAAGCTGGGCTATCTGAATGTACCCGATGCCTTGATTGTGCCGATTGACCAGGCGTTAAAAATGAAACCCAAGAAAGTCGTGCTGATGTGCACTGGCTCTCAAGGAGAACCATCCTCAATAATCGGGCGCCTGGCCACCGGGCGAAACCGCCATTTCGATATTATCAGCGGTGATACCGTGGTGTTGTCTTCGCACCCGATCCCAGGAAACGAAGAGACTGTCTCCCGCACGATCAACAAACTGTTCCAGCGCGGTGCAAATGTGATCTATGATCCAATTTCCCCGGTACATGTCTCCGGGCATGCCAGCCAGGAAGAAATGAAGCTGATGCTCCACCTGGTGAAACCTAAATACCTGATCCCGGTGCACGGCGAGCTTCGCCATCTGCGCCAGCATGGTGCGATTGGGATGGAATTGGGCATTCCCGAAGAACAGATCGCCGTGGTAGAAAATGGCACCCCGATTGAATTTAAGAACGGAGAGATGACCCTCGGAGAGCGAATCCCGGGTGGGTATGTCTTTGTGGACGGATCTCGGGTCGGAGATGTTGGTCCTGCAGTGCTGCGTGAGCGCGAAACGCTTTCCCGCGACGGCTTTGTGATGGTCAATTTGCTGCTTAACAAGGATTTGGAACTTGCAGATGAGCCTGAAGTGATCACCAAAGGGTTTGTCTATAAGTATGAGACCGATGAGCTTATTGAGGATATTACCGAGGTGGTGGAAACGGTGTTGGCTGGCTATCAGGGCAAGGTAAAAGATGAGGGTTTGCAAGCCGCAATGGAACGCGGATTGCGCTCGGCGCTGCATGAAAAGACCAAGAGAAAGCCTTTATTGTTTGTGCTGATAAATCAGGTATAATTTGGATTCCCAGCAAACAATTTTGCCACCTTTCAGAATTGCAAGGTGGATGTAACTTAAGTCACATATATTTTTCGGCAAATTTCCTATAGAATAGTAGTAGACATTATAGATAACACTGAAATCATAAGAGGATTACGATGAAAAAACAACTGGGAATTACCATATTTTTAGTCAGCGTGCTGCTGGCAACCGCAATGGCCGGTTGCTCACGCAGCGAACGGGAAGGGTCGGAACATTTTCCGTTAGCAATTTGTCACGCAACTGGGAGTGAAGAGAATCCATATGTGGCGATGACGATTAACTCTCAAGCTGTGCTTAATGGGCACAATAAGCATGAAAATGATATCATCCCGGCTCCGGCCGAGGGCTGCCCGACAGGTGTTGTTAAAGATGAGATCCCTGTGCCGAGTGATACCCCGACGTTCACGCCCACCTTTACGCCGACATACACACCGACGTTTACGCCGACGTTCACACCGACATTTACACCGACGTTTACGCCGACATTTACTGCAACAGCGACTTTCACTGCGACGGTCAGCCCGAATACAGATTTTACTTCGGTTGCCGGACCGCTCAGCGGGACGATCCGCTCATGCTATAACACATTTACCGCGGTGGTAACTGACTCTGATGGGCTTTCTGCTGTCGGTTTGGAATACTTCATCAACAGCACGACCGCACCTGATGACAGCGGCTTACTTGAGCTGCCATATCTGGGTGATGATACCTGGAGTGCCCTGCTGGTGATTGATACCGAAGTAAACGATGGGGCTGATACCGTTTACTGGCGATTCTGGGCAGAAGATTTTTCAGGCAATACAGTTTACTCCCCGGCGGCTTCGTTCTACTACTTCATCGATGCCGTGGATTGCTACGGCGGTTCATAAAGCTCAACGGAATCCTGATTAAAGTAAAGCTAAGCCCGCTGCACAGTAATGTGCGGCGGGTTTTTTGATCGAACGAAGTTCGATCGTATAGATTAATCCAGCGTGGTGAATTGACCGCTGGGGCGAGTGTGATACGATTGTCAACATGAAGCGAATGGATGAAAATTCCGACGCCCAGATTATTGTGGGGGTCATCTCAGATACACATGGACATCTCTCGGAGCAAGCTCTCAATGAATTGGCCGGGGTTTCATTGATCATCCATGCTGGAGACCTGGACACCCTGGAAGTTAAGCAGCGTTTGATGGAGCTTGCCCCGCTTGATGCTGTCCGCGGGAACATGGATCGTGGACCTGGATTGGCGGAGCTGCCGAGGTCTGAGGTTAGCGAAGTGGGTGGCGCAATGATTTACACGATTCATGATCTCGCCCAGCTCGATCTCGACCCGGCCGCAGCGGGTTTTCAGGCAGTGATTTATGGTCACTATCACCGCCCAGAGGTGGTAGAACGGAAAGGGGTGCTGTATCTCAACCCGGGGAGCGCAACTTTTCCCCGGATGGGAACATCGAAGAGCATGGCGCGGTTGTATATCCGCGGGGGAAAGATCGAAACCGAGCTGGTCAATCTCGAATAATCTAGAAACATTGTTCTATTTGCGGTGGATATTCTAGGCTTTTCTGGGGTAGAATCTAATCTATCGTAAGACTAAATATTTAATTAATCTGGGTAACGTCGCCGCTCCGCTGTGGATAGCTTTTAACCCTTCACTGAACAGGTAGGAAATTGATGACATACCAACCCTCATATCAATCATATAAAAAATCGCGCAAGCGTCGGAAAAACTTACCGGTAATCATTTTGGTGATTGCGGTGATCGTGATGCTTGTTGGGGTCTTCATGATCTACATCTCCCTGACCGGGTCAGCAGTGAATATTGCTTTTTTGACCTCCCCAACCCCCAGCGCGACTGCCACCGCCACGCCGCTGCCGGCGACCCATACACCGACGATCAGCCCGATTCCATCCGAGACCTTGATCCCCACGGAAACGCCGCTGCCGACCGCGGCAGAGCCGTTTGACTATACCGTGCAATCTGGGGATTCATTATTCTCGATCGCGGAGCAGTTCGGGGTCGATTATGTGGCGATCATGGTGTTGAACGGGATGACCAACGACAACGTACTCTTTGTGGGCGATGTACTGATCATCCCTAATCCAGATATGGGCTTCCCGACACCAACGCCGGTGCCACCGAACCTGCCGCGAGGCAGGATCATTGAGTATTTTATTCTGCCCGGCGATTCCTTGCGCTCGATTGCGGACCAGTTCCTTACCACGGTTGAGGAGATCATCGATGCGAATGAGTTCGATGATCCCAATGCGATCTTCCCGGGGCAGATCATCAAAGTGCCGGTCAATCTGATCACGCCGACGTTCGGCCCGCCGAACACGCCGACGCAAACCCCGGTGCCAGATGGGGCCGCACCGACCAGCACGCCGGCGGGGTAATCCCAGCAAATTACAGACACAGACCCGAAGGGTTTCAAATCCCTTCGGGTCTTTTGTTTGATCTAACCCAGTTCGATTTGATAATCACGAGCAGTAAGTAGCTCGTGATTATTTTTTTGGAATCAAGGCTTTAGCCGGGGAGCTGCTCGATTTCAGATTCAATTGGGCCTGATGGCTCAACAGGGGCATATTTAGCTTTACGGGCTTCAAGCATGATGAACAGCAGGGTTGTGTAGATGGTAGAAACTGGGGTAATTGGTAAGCTGATGATGCTGGTAAGGATGAATTGCATCCCAATCATATCAGGAACAATGAATCTAACCACAAAGAAAATCACATAGTAGAGTAAGCCAATCGGTAGGATGATTGCAAGGTTATAGCCAAAGCCTTGCCACCACTGGTCTTTTACGAGGTTTCTGCTGCGTTTAATTGGGGAAGTTTTTTTATCAGGGCGTAAAATGATTATTTTTAGAATGAATTGCCAATATCCCATCAAACCAATTATTAATAATAAAGATATTAGCGACAAGATTCCATCTATTGGAAACGATGTCTCCAGGGAAGAAAAAATCATTACTATTAGACTGCCAACAATTCCTGCAATGATGGTAATTACTAGAATATTCAATATCAAGATTATATAAATGCCCAGTGCTGACCCCCAATGTGAAAAACCTTGTTGGATTGCTTTTTTAAAGGTAATAAATTCTTGATTTCGGATTGTGTTTTCCGTGATTAATATTATCCCGATAATCGGGATTAAACCCCAAATAATGAAAATTAGATTGAAAAGTGTGTCAGTCTGTTTAGTTACAATTATTCTTAAGGGGAGAATCAAAACCATTTTGTAGAGGAAGCGGGGAAGAACATATAAAAGGGAGAGCTGGAAAAGAGTCTTGAAATTGGCACGGTAAATCTTAAGCGTGAAATCGTAAATACCAAATGATCTTAAGTTAACCGGTGGTTGGATGTGCATCTCCCTCTCCTGGGCGCGATTGAATAGATGCTTAATTATAGGTGATAATTGAGATCTTTGGGGTTAAAAATTATCAGGTTAGATTCACCGCTCCCACTGGATGCGGATGCGGTTGTAGTTGTCGGCGTAAGTCATCGAGTATTCTCCCTGGTAGGCGCGGGCGATGGCGTCGCCGATGCGGCGGGCGAGGTGCACGCTGGTGGTCTCGACCATGGTGGATTTGTTCCTCTTCTTACGGATGCGGATGATGCGCTGCATGGGGTGTTCTGCTTTGGCCTGCTGCTCGACATTGCGAACCAGGTTGATGATTTCTTCCCGGCTGTCTTTGAAGAACTGGCCGCTGAGTTCGATGAAACCGGCGGGGTAGCTGTCTTTGATCCGGCGGCAGGCCGGACAGGTGATCTGTTTGCTGGTTTCGCCGGAATAGTCCCAGGTCCAGCGGCCTTTGGAATAGACCACCTTGCAGGTGGTACAAATCGTGCCATCGTTTAATTTTCCCTTGAGCTTGTAAACATCGTGCCTTTTTTGCTTGATCCCCTTGTCCCTGCGCCGTAAACCTCGCTTCATCTCGGGTTTGCCTTTCACTAATATTCAGAACTTTGTCTTGAGAGAAGTGGGATGATGAGTAAGAAGGTTCATCTATAGTATAGTGAAAATTAGGGGTAAATACAACTGGGTTGGTTTACTGGAAGGTGGATTCAAGAGTAGTCCTCACCCTGACTGTGTATTTATTGTGAAGGATATTGGTACTGGGATGAGGGTTGGGTGAGGGAGGATGGGTGTTTGTTTGAAATTTCGGATGTCTTCGAATCAAAGTGAATAATGATTCCTCACCCTACGCTGCGCTCCGGGTTTCGGAATGACATGATTATGGGGATTAATAAAAGCCAGGGGCTTCAGCCCCTTGTCTCGAGGTGAAAGATTTAATGGAATTAAAGGTCTATTTGCGTTTGCCCTTTTTCTTGCCGCCGTTGAGACCAAGGTAGGGGCGCAGGTACTGGCCGGTATAGGAGCCTTTCACCCGGGCGACTTCCTCAGGAGTGCCCTCAGCGACAATCTCGCCGCCGCGGTCGCCGCCTTCAGGTCCGAGGTCGACGATATGGTCGGCGACCTTGATGATATCCATGTTGTGTTCAATGATCAGCACGGTGTTGCCGCCTTCCACCAGACGGTGGAGGACTTCGATCAGCTTGTGTACGTCTGCGGCGTGCAAACCGACAGAAGGCTCGTCGAGCACATAGAAGGTCTGCCCGGTGGAGCGCTTGGAAAGCTCGCGGGAGAGCTTGACGCGCTGGGCTTCGCCGCCGGAGAGGGTTGGGGCGGGCTGGCCGATGGTGAGGTAGCCCAGGCCAACATCTACCAGGGTCTGCAGCTTGCTGACCATTTTGGGGAATGCGGCGAATTCTTCCAGGGCACGGGCGATGGGCATATCGAGGATATCGGAGATGCTCATTCCTTTGAACTTGACCTGCAGGGTCTCCCGGTTGAAGCGCGAGCCGCCGCAGACCTCGCAGGGAACGAAGACATCCGGGAGGAACTGCATTTCGATCTTGATCTGCCCCTGTCCCTGGCAGGCCTCGCAGCGTCCGCCGCGCACATTGAAGGAGAACCGTCCCGGCTTGTATCCGCGGATCTTGCTTTCGGGCAGCTCGGTGAACAAAGCGCGCACATGGTCAAACAGCCCGGTATACGTGCCGGGGTTGGAACGCGGGGTACGTCCAATCGGGGACTGGTCAATGTTGATGATCTTGTCGAGGTGTTCAAGGCCTTCAATACCGTCGTGGTCGCCGGGGATCATCCGGGCGCGGTTGAGATTGCGGGCCAATGATTTGTAGACCACCTCGTTCATTAAAGATGATTTTCCTGAACCTGAGACACCGGTGATGCAGACCAGCTGACCGAGGGGGATTTTGACTTCGATATCCTTGAGGTTGTTCTGCCTGGCGCCCTTGATCAGCAGGTGTTTCCCGTTGCCTTCCCGGCGTTCCTTGGGAATCGGGATCGACTTGCGGCCGGAGAGGTAGGCCCCGGTGATTGATTTTTTGTGGTTGAGGATCGTTTCGAAGGGGCCTTCGGCAACCACTTCGCCGCCGAACTCGCCGGCGCCAGGACCGAGGTCGAGGATCCAGTCCGCTGAGCGGATGGTTTCGTCGTCGTGCTCGACGACCAGCACGGTGTTTCCAATGTCGCGTAGCCCGATCAGCGTATTGAGCAGGCGGGCATTATCACGGGCGTGCAGCCCAATCGAAGGCTCGTCGAGCACATACATGACACCCATCAAGCGCGAGCCGATCTGGGTGGCAAGGCGGATGCGTTGGGCTTCACCGCCGGAGAGCGTCTGGGCAGTGCGGTTCAGCGTCAGGTATTCGAGACCAACGTCGACCATGAACTGCAGGCGTTCGGTAAGTTCTTTAAGGATCCGTTTGGCGATGATCTTCTGGCGCTTGTTGAGCGGCGATTTGCTGCCTGCGAGACGGATTGCCCATTTGTGTGAATCGATCACCGGCCAGGATGTGATATCGAGGATGTTTTGCTCTTCGATGGTGACCGCCAGCGCTTCGGGGCGCAGGCGTGCGCCCTGGCATGCGGGGCAGGGGCGGTCATTCATGAACTCCATGATCCGGTCGCGCTGGTAGCCGGAATTGGTTTCCTTGAAGCGGCGCTCGAGGTTGGGGATCGCTCCTTCATAGATGGCGTGAAAAGTGGAAACCTTCCCGCTCTTGCGAGTGTAGCGCACCTCAACCTCTTTCCCCTCAGAGCCGTAGAGGATCACCTGCATTTGTTCTTCGGTGAGATCAGCTAACGGGGTATCGAGGTCAATGCCGTAATCCTCGCATGCGCCGACCAGCATCTGCCAGTAATAGCCGCCGTGATCGCGCGGCCCGCCCCATTCCTGGGCGCTGATCGCGCCCTGGTTAATTGAACGGGACTTGTCAGGGATCAGCAGCTGGGGGTCGATCTCCATTTTGGTGCCGATGCCCTGGCATTCGGGGCAGGCCCCATGGGGGGTGTTGAATGAGAAGGTGCGCGGCTCAATCTCTGGGATGCTGATGTCGTGCACCGGGCAGGCGAGGTGTTCGGAATAGTTGGTGTCTTCAGGGGGATCGGTGGAAAGGTTGTTGATGGTGAGCATCCCGTCGCCAAACTGCAGGGCAGTCTCCACTGAATCGGTCAGCCGCGAGCGGAAGTTGTCTGCTTCCTCGCCGGCTTCGTGCTGCTTGAGCACCAGGCGGTCGACGACCGCTTCAATCGTGTGGTTTTTGTAGCGGTCAAGCTCGATCTCTTCCTCGCCAAGGTCGATGATCTCGCCATCGACGCGGGCACGCACGAAACCAGCCTTACGGATTTCTTCAATGATATTTTGATGTGTGCCTTTGCGGTGTTTGACCAGGGGAGCCAGCACGAGCAGGCGGCTGTCCTGGGGCAGGCGTTCGATGGCGTCAACCACTTCCTGGGCAGATTGGCGCACGACCTCGCGTCCGCATTGGGGGCAGTGAGGGATACCGGCGCGGGCGAAGAGCAAACGCAGGTAGTCATAAACTTCGGTAACCGTGCCCACGGTGGAACGCGGGTTGCGGGAGGTGCCTTTCTGGTCAATCGAGACTGCGGGAGAGAGACCTTCGATGTACTCAACATCGGGTTTGTCCATCTGGCCGAGGAATTGGCGGGCGTAGGCTGAAAGGGATTCTACATAGCGGCGCTGACCTTCAGCAAAGATTGTGTCGAAGGCGAGGGAGGATTTCCCGGATCCAGACAGGCCGGTGATCACTACAAATTTATCTCGGGGAATTTCTACGGTAATGTTTTTCAGGTTGTGGGCGTTGGCCCCAACTATTCGGAGGACTTTTTCTGGCATGGGGTAAACCTTTATTGGTAAAAAATATAGATTTCTGAGGGAGAATGTGAAACATTCTCTTAAAGCATGAGCGGAAACCGCTCATGGTCATTATAGCACAAATGTTTTGTTTTGAGGGGTCGAGCAGCGGCGTGTTCAAAAAACTTGAATGGCGGGGCTCAAAAGCAAGGCGGTATTATACCGCGGGAATAATGCTGAGGAGGAATATTTTTAGGATTTGACCATAAAAAATTAAATTGAAGCGTTTGATTAATATCCAATTTCATCCAGACGTGGGTGTTTTTCCCATATCGCTGTTTTTCAAAGGATGAAATAAACATTCTAAAGTTAAATAATTATTGCAAAATCTACAAAAACTATGCTAAAGCTACAGGTTTGGCGGGACATTTGTCACTTTTGGTGGGGGACATATGTCCTATTGGGATGGGACAACCATCACTAACTTTAATAATGTACAATAAGGTATATTTATATATATCCATGTGAAATCAGGCGCAAGTTTGTATAGTACAATATACAACTATGTACAAATAAGGAAAGGTGAACGGAGTATGAAGAAAAATACGAAAAGGTTTTTGCTGCTTTCGCTCCTGGTGGTTTTTGGATTGGCGATGACTGCCTGCGGCACTGAAGGACCTGCTGGCCCTGCGGGCCCTGCCGGCCCTGAAGGTCCTGCTGGACCTGCCGGTGAAGCTGGCATGGCTGCCGATGACACTGCCTGCAGCGACTGCCATAATGATGCCCCGATGCTGTCTGGGGTTGCCCATCAGTGGGAAGAAGCTTTGCATGCCACTGGCCATGCTGCTGGCTATGCTGGCGCTCGAGCAGGCTGCTCGGCCTGCCATTCAAGCGCCGGCTTCTCCGCGATGATTGACGCCGGATCCAACCCCGGAGAGTTTGAGTATGCTGATGCTCATCCGGTTGGACCAGACTGCCGCGCATGCCACCAGATCCATGAGACCTACACAGGTGCCGACTGGGCGCTTGAGACCTCTGACGATGTGGTCCTCTACGCATTCGAAGACGTTACCTATGAAGGCGGCGCTGGCAACCTGTGCGCCACCTGTCACCAGCCGCGACGTCAGTTTGAGGCAGTCGATGGGATCGTCAACATTTCCAGCACCCACTGGGGCCCGCACCACGGACCACAGTCTGCGATGCTGCTTGGTGTCGGCGGTGCCGGCGATGTTGAAGGTTCCGCCAGTTTACACTACCAGCTGCCTGAAGATGGTTGTGTTTCCTGCCACATGGGGGAGAACGCCGACCACACCTTTGAGCCAAATATGGCTTCATGCGAAACCTGCCACGTCGATGCCGAGAGCTTCGATATCAATGGCAAGCAAACCGAAATCGAAACACTCGCCGTTGAGCTCTATGATCTGTTGGTTGCCAATGGCTTGTGGGACGCTGAAAAAGATGTAAACATCGTCGGTGAATTCCCTGAAGACCAGGCATCCGCGGTATGGAACTACATCTTTATTGTAAAAGAAGACAAGAGTATGGGTGCACACAACGCTGACTACACCGAAGCGCTGCTCAATGCCAGCATTGCGGTATTTGCCCCTTAATCTGGAATCCAGAAAAAGATTTTTAAACAGGCTGCGATGAGGCTGTTAGTGATCATCGCAGCCCGGTCTGGATTACAAAACTCGCTTTTGTGCATTGGATCGATCAGACAGAGCCCGAATGATTTTATTTGAGGCTGGGTTGGTTGATCTGCTGCGTGAAAGCACTGATAATTCACAGAACTTGCGTTTTACTGATGATTTTCGAGTTTTTTAGCAAGAGGACAAGCGGTCGGGGGTATCCTTCCCGACCGCTTGTTTTTATTTGATCGAACGAGGTTCATTTAATAAAATCAGCAGTGATCTTCTCATTAATAAAAGAAAAGAAGTATCGCTTAGACTAAGGATCGATTATTAGAGAATCTTATTGAAATTTTGTGGATCTGTTAGTTTATCTGCGTATTTTTTCACTATAATTACCAGGCAATTCATCGGATGAATGCAGACCAGCAATAATTCATTTTTTATTTTTTTAGCACCATCGTAGTGGATTTACAAAAATTAAAGGAAAGTTTGAGGAAAGGAATGAAAAAAAATCAAGCACTCGACCTGAAGGTAATAGGCGTGCTTTTGGGATTGTCTCTCGTTGGAATGATGATTGGTTTCGGAGATACTACCACCGCATTCGCAATACCCCAGGCCCAGGCAGATAACGGGGACACCGTACCTAGAGAAGATTGTCTGGTTTGCCATCAGATTGAAGGAATGACCCTCCCGCTCGACAATGGGGATGCGCTTTACCTGACAGTTGATCCAGAAACTTTTGGCCAGTCAATCCACGGACAAGCGGGACACATGTGCGTAGACTGCCATACCAATATTACCGGTTATCCCCATCCAGATTTCTCGGCAGTAGACCGCCGGGATGTGAGCGTGAAGCTGACCCAAACATGTACGCAGTGCCATACTGAGGCGGCTGAAGAGTATTCGATGGGCCAGCATGCCGCAGAGTTTGCCCAGGGCAATCTGAAAACTGCGTTGTGTGTAGATTGTCACAGCGCTCATGCGGTTGCCGAACCGGGGGTATCCAAGCAGCAGATTGCCCTGGTGTGCCAGCAATGCCACTCAGATGTATATGATAGTTATGGGCACAGCGTGCATGGAGCCGCCTTGTTTGAAGAAGGCAACCCGGACGTTCCGGTATGCACCGACTGCCACGAAAATCATGACAACACCGGGCCGGATGATGAGGGCTATGTGTTGTTCTCCCCGCAGTTGTGCGCTTCATGTCATGCCGATCAGGAAATGATGGCCAAATATGGGATCAACACGGATGTGTTTGAGACCTATGTCGCCGATTTCCATGGCACTACGGTGGTGATCTTCGAAGATGTGGCTCCTGATCAGGAAACCAACAAACCGGTATGTATTGACTGTCACGGCGTGCACGACATACTGTCGCCAGATAATGCCGATAGTACGGTAATGAAAGACAATTTGCTGGTCACCTGCCAGCGCTGCCATCCCGGTGCGACCAGTGATTTCTCCGATGCCTGGCTGGGTCACTACCCGCCGGATCTGGAACAAAACTCACTGGTGTACCTGGTAAATGTGTTTTACTGGGCGGTGATCCCAGTGACGATGGTTGGTTTGTTCGTCTTCATCGGCTCAGATGTTTTCGCCACGATCAAGAAGAAGGTCAGCAAGAAAGCTGCGGATAAGGAAGGAGCGCCTTCCAATGAGTAACCAAGAGAAAAAGTATTTACGTTTCCCGCTTTACCGCAGAGTTCAGCACTGGGTGATGGTGACTTCGTTCATCACCCTGGGATTTACCGGATTAATTCAAAAGTTCAATCAAGCTGCTTTCTCTGAATTTTTATTCAGAGTGCTGGGTGGTGTTGAGCCGACCAGGATCATACACCGTGTCTCAGCGATTGTTTTAGCGCTGGTGACCATCGCCCACCTTGGTGATTTCCTCTACAACTGGTACGTCAAACGCGGCCGGCTGCTGATGCTGCCCGACAAAGATGACCTGACGAATGCCTGGGGTTTGTTCCTGCATAACCTGGGGATCAGGAAGGAATCTCCGAAGCAAGGCTTTTTCACTTTTGAAGAGAAGTTTGAGTATTGGGCGCTGATTTGGGGAACAGTGCTGATGGGCGTGACCGGATTCATTTTATGGAACCCGCTGCTGGCGAACAAAATCTTGCCTGCAAGCTGGATCCCGGCTGCCAAGGCGGCGCATGGCCTGGAGGCAATCCTGGCGGTTGCGGCCGTGGCAGTCTGGCATTCGTATCACGTGCTGATCAAACACTTCAATAAAAGTATGTACACCGGATACATGAGCCATGAAGAGATGGAACACTTCCATCCGAAAACGCTGGAAGAACCAGCCGAAGAACCGTTGGACCCGAATACTCCGCAGTTTAAACGCCGTAAGAAGGTTTTCGGAGTAGTCTATTCGATCCTGGCTGTCGGGATGTTGGCAGCGCTGACATTTTTGGTGTTCACTGAAGATACCGCTTTGGCAACCCGTCCCCCTGTGGAAGAAATGGAAGGCGTGGAAGCCTACTCCCCGCTGGCGCCAACTGCTATCCCAACCTATGCTGTCCCAGCAGATATCGCTGACCTGGGTGCAAGTTGGAACGGAGGGATTGGAGATTATCTGACCGAAACCTGCGGTATGTGCCACAACGCAGGCCGCGGGGTTGGCGGTTTAGATATGACCAGCTATCAGGGTGTGCTTGAGGGCGGCGACAGCGGCCCGGCAGTGCGCCCCGGTGCAGGCGGAATCAGCCCGGTGGTGTTATGGGCGCAGCGTGAAGACCATTTGCTTCAGCTGGATGATGAATTCGTCGCTGCCCTCCGTGAATGGATTGACGCTGGAGCGATTGAAAACTAAATAGAATACTGGTTGCCTAGGCCGGATGGGCGAGAGACCATCCGGCCTATATACAACAAAAAATTATCCTCGCAGGACAAAAATCTTTATTAGGTAATAAATTATAAATTTGGCAGGGTTTGTCTAGAAAAAATCAATCTGTGCTATAGTGACCCCAAGAAACATCCAAGGAGAAGCTAGTATGCAGAAGATTAAGAATGGGCTGAAGAAGTTTTTCTTCCCGTCAGATGATGCCTCCCGCTGGATGCGGATATTGCCTTATCTGGTATTGGGCGTTCTGACGTTTTCTGTTTTCGTAGGCGGAACCTTAGGCTGGGAATATACCAACTCAGCAGAGTTCTGCGGGACATCATGCCATACCATGCCGCCGGAATATTCGGCATACCTGGTCTCTCCGCATGCCCGGGTGCAGTGCGTTGAGTGCCACATTGGACGCGATCCTTTTGCAGCCCGTTTTACCAGAAAAGCGGGAGACCTGCGTCATGTCGTCTTGAACATCACCGGGGCATACGAGTATCCAATCAGGGCAACCCATATGCGCCCCGCTCAAGAGACCTGTGAAACCTGCCATTATCCGCAAAAATTCTCTGCAGACAGCCTCAGGCAGTTGAGCAATTATTCGCTCGATGAAGACAATTCCCAATTTGAGATGTATCTAATCATGAAGACAGGCGGCGGCTCAGCCCGTGAGGGTCTGGGACGCGGGATTCACTGGCATGTGGAAAATGAAGTCTACTTCTATGCCACTGACCCACTCCAGCAGGTAATTCCCTATATCAAGGTGGTTGATGTTGATGGACAGGAAACCGAGTATTTTGACCTGGCAGCTGAGCTTGATTCAGCAGAGATACCTGAAGAAGAATTACACCGGATGGACTGCATCACCTGTCACAACCGGATCACTCACAGAGTTCCGCAGCCGGAAGAAGCCATTGGCAACGCCCTCAACCAGGGATTGATCTCTGCTGACCTGCCCTTTATCGTGCGTGAGGGCGTGGCGCTGCTTGATCAGGAATATGAAGAAAAAGAAACCGGTCTGCAGGCAATTGAGGGGCTGGAAGATTTCTACCAAGAAAATTATCCAGAGGTTTATGCTGACCAGTTGGGTGAAATTGAAACGGCGATTACTGTCCTCAAAGATATTTTTGTGGATAATGTATTCCCCGACCAGGAGGTGGATTGGGATACCCACCCCGATAACCTGGGTCACAAAGACAACCCGGGCTGCTTCCGCTGCCACGATGGCAAGCATTTCACAGAGGAAAAAGAAGCGATCAGGCTGGAGTGCAATATCTGTCACTCGATCCCGGTAGTTTACGAACAGAACGCATTGACCACCAACATCGAAGTGGTTACCGGGCCAGAACCAGTCTCCCATACCCTGACTACCTGGATTGCGCTGCATGGTCAGCTCAAGGA
Organism: Chloroflexota bacterium; assembly: GCA_039714215.1. Classification (GTDB taxonomy): domain Bacteria; phylum Chloroflexota; class Anaerolineae; order Anaerolineales; family UBA11579; genus UBA11579. Next base: position 15,499 of record JBDLJU010000024.1, read on the forward strand.
TAACTCCTGCCAGGCATGCCATACCACGCCGGAAAGCATCTCTGATCTGAGTAAGCTGGAAGGCAAGCCGGAGGCGGATAACTCCTTCTGTGGAAACGAGGCTTGCCATGGGAGCGCTTGGAGATTTGCGGGGTTTGATTCTCCTGCGCTGCAGCCAATTTTGAGCGAGCAGCTTGAAGAATTGATTGGTGCAATCCCCGAACCAGAATCTCACGGCGAGGCGCTGACCTATGCTGGCAGTATCGGGGGGATGCTGGATACACGTTGTGCTGCCTGCCATGGGGCGGGCGCAACTGGGGGCCTGGATGTGACCAGCTATGCAGGCTTGCTGGCAGGTGGCGACAGCGGCGCGGGAGTGACCCCTGGCGAGCTGGATGGTAGTTGGGTGTATCTCCGCCAAACAGAAACTACTGCGCATTACATGCAGTTGAGTGAGGATGAAATCATGCTGCTGCGGGAATGGATTTTAGCGGGGGCACCGGAGTAAATGGATCAAAAGTTTAATCATAAAGAGGAGCTGTCCAATTGTCGGACAGCTCCTCTTTTCTTGATCAAAGCAGAGCTTCGATTATTATTTTAATGATAGCTTATTTGAAAATGCAGGCGGGCCTTCCAGGCTGTGGTTAAGCGGATTTTGTTTTAGCTTCTTTTGCCTGGCGGATGACCTCTTCGATCTGGGCGAGGTGACTGCTGGCGTGAGAAAACCCGAAGAGCACGCGCACCATCGGGGTTACCTCCAGGCCGCTCCTGGTTTTATAGGCATTTTGCAGGTGGGGTTCGTCTGGCCAGACATCCAGGCTGGCGAGCACCATCCGGCGGCTTTCTTGCAGGCGGTGACGGGCTTGCTCGAGGGTGGTGATCGCTTCCCAATCAATTTCGAAGCGTGAGCGGCGGGGTTCAACTTCGACGCCGCGGGCCAGCTCAGCGCCCATGAAGGCGGATTCTTCGTTCGAAGCGGTGATGTGGGCGATCAGGTGGCCGAGTCCCCAGCCGAGGTCTTCATCTTCAGGGTTTTCGGCATAGGGGTCGTGGGCTTCGGGATCATGGGGAGCAAAGGCGACTGCGAAATCACTGCACTCAACCAGGATCTCAAGGATCGTGTCGGTGAGTTGGTTGACCTCGTCGATCAGGTCTTGTCGATTTAACCTGGCGGCGAATTCTGGCCAGGGGATTTGTTTTTCTTGTACGGGGGTGAAGTCAATCATCTCGCGGCTCCTTTAGTGAAATTCTACTCAAATAGACGGGCTGTAGATGTTTTTTATTACCCATCTAACTACAATTCATGTTTGGCGTTAAATATCTCCACCTCGCTGAGATAGCCGAGCTGCATCAGCGCCGCAGTGACTCGTTCCAGCGCGTTGGCTTTGATCGTCACGGTGGTCGGCCCGAGCTGGGTGCCCAAGAAGCGCCCCGCGGAGGATTTTTGCAGGGTTTCAAGCACCTTTGGGTGGTTGACCTGCAGGATGGTGACCTGCTTAAAATTGATCTGGGTACTATGCTGATGCCAGCGTTCGAGCGCCTGGAGGATGTTGGGGGGGATTGGCGAAGTGGTATGGCGCTCGAGTAGTTTGATCAGCTGTTTGGCTTGCAGCCCCTGCTCTTTGGCACGGGTCAGTGAGCCGGGGCTGATCCGGTAGGCATAGTTTTCCCGCTTGTTGGGCAGCCAATCGCAGAAACGGGCGATCTGGTAGCGCAGGGCAAGGGACGCCAGCCGGTGGACCAGGATTTGCCCCTGGGAATCCAGGCTGGGGGGAGGCGTTTCTGCCGCAGGGATTGAGGCGATTTCGCCATTCAACAGTGCGGATGCCCATGATGATAACTTGAAGGCATTTGGGGCAGCGTGTTCTTCTGGGGCGGCGAGGTCGAGGATGCCGAGCCAGTGCAGCGGGCCGGTGATCAGGTAGCGCAAAAAAGCGCCTTCAACCTGGTCCCAAAATTCAAAGCCACGCAGGTACTCCTCACTGGTGTTGTCTTTGAGATACCAGGTGTTGTAATCACCTCCAGGCCGCAGGAAATCCGGTTGGTATCCCTTAACTGCCGATGTGAACGCGGAGATGCTCCACCAGGTGTTAGCGCCAAGCTGCCCAATTAACGCAAGGGCGGCATTGCGGGCATGCAGCGGGTTATTCAGCCAGCCGCCCTCCGCGGTGAGCTGCGGAATCAGGCGCAGGTCGTCGTGGGTGGTGCTGTTCAGCCAGGCGGAAGCCAGCTGTGAGAGGGCTGCGCCCCGCGGGGCTTCAAGGAAAGCGCGGGCTGGTTCGGTGATTAAGTTCTGGTCTTCATCGAGCAGGCCCGCGGTGGTGAGTAAAGACGCGAGGGTTTCAGCCGGGATGGGCCATTGGTTTACGGTATTGGCGAGGTCCTCAGCATTGAGCTGCATCCGCCGAGCGGTCAGCAGGGTGGCGGCGTGGTCGAGGATCTGATCGCTGGCTGGATGCAGGTAGGCGCGTTCTTTTGGCGTCGCAGGGCGGCTGAGCATTGGTCCTTCAATGCTGGCGCTCAGGTCGGGGAGAATGGTGAGCAGGTCTTCGGGGATGTAGGCGTATTCCTGGGGGCCGTGTCCGGCTTCGAGGAAGGCGCGGTGGATCAGTCCCCGGTACCACAGCCGCTCGCTGGTGGAGATTGGGCTTCGCTCGGGGTGCTCGCGATCGCGGCGGCTGGCGCCCATCTCGCGGATCAGGCCGTATTTTTTTGAAAACAGATGCCAGGGAAGGCTGCCTTCTTGCTGGGACAGCTCGGCCAGCGCCTGCCGGGATTGCTCAGGCAGGCTTTCGATGATCTCGGTAGTCAGGGCAGGGTCGAGCAAGGCCAGGCCAAGGTTCTTTCGTCCCTGGCGCACATCAGGTGCTTGCAGCTGGATACCCCACAGTTCAGCGGTGATGTGCAGCTGGCCAAGGTCGTAGTTTTGCAGGCTTTGCAGCAGGGTAGGCATGGGAGAATCTTATCAGATTTTGGGGGACTCGCGGCAGCAAATTCGTCTCGTGGGACAGGTTGTGTTTTCGCTTCAGGACAACCACGTTACAGCAGCGAATAATATTTGTTGACACGACAAAAAAACCATGCAATAATCCGATATTAGAATTGCTGCAGGCATTGATTCAGAAATATATATGGATGGAGGCGGTCTTTGACCACCTCTTCTAACTGAAAATTATGAAATCAACCAAATTTCTTAACCTCGACTGTATTGCCCTAGAAAATGAATCGCTGAGTATGCTGGTTACCCAGTCTGTGGGCCCCCGGATTTTGTCCTTTGGGTTTAAAGACGGCGGGAATTTGTTTGCCGAGCTGCCTGAAATGGTCTCGGAACTCCCTGATGGCAGGGAATTCCAATTCTATGGCGGTCATCGCTTGTGGGAAGCGCCGGAAACAATGCCCAACACGTATGTACCTGATAATTTTCCAGTTGAGATTGCAACGCTGAAAGATGGTCTTTCAGCAACCCAGCGGGTAGTTTCCCAGACCGGTATCGAGAAGTCGATTGAAATTCATCTGAAGCCGGGGAAAGCGCAGGTAGTCGTTGATCATCTGCTCACCAACCGCGGCTCAGAGATTGTCGAATGTGCGCCCTGGGCGGTCACCCAGCTCAAACCCGGCGGGGTGGCGCTCCTGCCGCAGTCTTATGAACAGAGCGGTTTGCTTCCGAACCGTTCAATTGCATTATGGCCTTACAGCGATGCAGCTAACCCTTTGGTGTCCTGGGGCAACCGGGAAATTTTGGTACGGGCAGAAATGAAGACCGGATCATTCAAAATCGGTTTTCCCAACCCGCGGGGTTGGCTGGCTTATTGGCTGGCAGGAACGTTGTTCGTCAAGCGGGCGGCCTATAATCACCAGGCTCAGTATTTCGACCTGGGCAGCTCGAGCGAGTGTTATTTCAACGATAGATTTCTTGAGTTGGAAACCCTGGGGCCGATCAGCAAGCTGCAGCCGGGCGAGCGTGCGACCCACACAGAAACCTGGGAACTGTTCCAAGATATTGAGGAGCCAACAGATCATGCCGCCGCCCAGCGTGTGATTGAAAATCTAGGATTGAATTGAACAGGTGAACCTGGCTGCCCAAACTGGTTGTATGACGATCAACGAACAATCAAATCATCCACCCCAGCAATATAAAAAGACCTGACAGAAAAATCTTGTCAGGTCTTTGAGTTTCAGGTGAGCGTGGTTCAGGATGCTGGCTTCGGAACGATGACCTCGAGGGCATCGGGCAGCAGGTCGATTTTGAGGTAGTGCACCTCGTGGCTGAATCCGGCGTAGACTTCGCCATCGGTGTGAAGGACCAGGGGTTTGTCGGACTTGATCTCCATCTGCTTAAAGGTGCCCATATACACCGGTTTGAAGCGTTCTTGCGTGCCTTTCATGAACTCAGGGATCAGGCGGAACATCATCAGGCGGGTGACCTTATGCACGATGCAGAAGTTGAGGATGCCGTCGTCGAGGATCGCATCTGGGCCGGTGATAAAGCCGCCGCCTTCACGCGGACCGTTGTTGAGGGCAATCATCAGCACGTCGTCCTGCCATTCTTTTTCGTCGGTTTTAATTTCCACCTGGTAATTGGTGAAGTTGGAGAAAATGGTTTGCAGAACGGCGACAAAGTACATCACGAAGCCGCGCAGCAGGGGAATGGTGTGGGAGAAGATCGTCACCGAACCGCCGAAACCGATGTTGGCGGTGTTGTCGACGTATTCCTGGCGCCCGCCTTCGTCTTCGATGGCGAATAGATCGACCTTTTTGCTGTACCCGTCGCGGATGGTGGTGATCGCTTCTGCAGCATCTTTTGAGATACCCAGGTTTGCGGCGTAGTCGTTGCCGGAGCCGAGCGGGACAATGGCGAATTTGGGGCGCTTCTCTGCGGGGATTTCCATCAAGCCGTTGACCACTTCGTGAGCGGTGCCGTCGCCGCCCATCGCCACAACGATATCGAAACCTTCATCACCAGCCTGTTTGGCCAACTCTTTGGCGTGAGTGGGGTAGACGGTACCCGACCACTGCACATCGCCAACGGCTTCGACCAGGTGGCGCAGGTCGGCGGCAAACTTCCAGGCATTGCCCATGTCGGCATTGGGGTTCATGATCATTTTTAGGCGGGGTTTAGACATGCTTCTCTCCTCTGATGCTTAGATATTTATCGGTTAACTATAGCTTCAGACCTGTCAGGTTTCAAAAACCTGACAGGTCTGTTTTCATCTAATTATAGGAACACAATTTCACCTGCGACGTTATGCCCATCGATGCGGAGGAATCCGATGCTGGGCTTGAGGTCAGGGACGGCGGGGTTGGGGTGGGCGGGTGAGCCGGGGTTGAAAACCAGCT
>JBDLJU010000025.1:0-20800 GCA_039714215.1 Chloroflexota bacterium
CCAGACGAGCGTGAACGCGTCCTGCAGGAAATTATCGATGTGTATTCAGCAGCCACAAAAGTATAAATTATCAATTTCTAGTAAGGAGAATTACTGATGACAACTGTAAAATATTCCGTTCCGAACATTTCTTGTGGGCACTGCGTGCACACGATCCAGACTGAGGTTGCTGAGCTCGCCGGTGTGGAACAGGTCGTTGCTTCCCCATCAACAAAAGACGTCTCAATTACTTTTGAAGCTCCGGCTACCGAAGAGCAGATTATTGCTCTGTTACAAGAGATTAATTATCCGGCTGTGCTTTCCTAAGCATTCGTAAACAAGTTAGCGAAAATTGATCAAGCCTTAGGCGGAAGCGCTTAAGGCTTGTTGGGTAAGGAACAAAAATGAGCGAAATAAAACAAATCTCAATCCCTGTAACCGGGATGACCTGTGCGAACTGTGTGTCTTCCGTTGAGCGAAATATCAAGAAAGTGGACGGGGTCAAAATTGCCAATGTCAATTTAACCACCGAACGCGCCGCTGTCGAGTATGATCCCGCAGCAGCTGGCCTTGGCGAGATGATCTCCCGGATTGAGCACGCCGGCTATGGGATTGCTGCCGGGGAAGCTTCTTTGATCGTAAAACGGATGAGTGATGACAATGATGCCCGGCGGTTAGAAAAATCACTTTCTGCTGTGGAAGGTGTGCTTGAGGCGCAGGTTTCTTTTGCAACCGAGCGCGCATCTGTCCGCTATGTGCCGACGATCCTCAGCCAGGCGGAAATCCGCAAGGTAGTCTCCACAGCCGGGTTCGATGCTGTCGAACTTGGCGGACAGGCGGAAGATGCTGAACGCATCGCCCGCCAGCGGGAGGTCGCCACTCAGCGCCGCATGCTGATCATTGGCCTGCTCTTCACTGTGCCGTTGTTTGTGATCTCCATGGGACGGGATTTTGGGTTGATCGGGAATTGGGCACACCAGCCCTGGGTGAACTGGCTGCTTTTTGCTCTGGCGACACCGGTGCAGTTCTATGTCGGCTGGCAGTATTATATTGGCGGCTATAAAGCGCTGCGCAATGGCTCCGCAAACATGGATGTACTGATTGCGATGGGCTCCTCAGCCGCATATTTCTACTCAATTCCAGTGCTGCTGGGTTACATACCTGGACACGTGTATTTTGAAACCGGTGCAGTGATCATTACTTTGATCCGCCTGGGTAAATTCCTTGAAGCGCGGGCGAAAGGTCAGACCAGCGAGGCGATCAAGAAGCTGATCGGCCTGCGTGCCAAAACTGCCAGGATCATTCGTGATGGGACGGAACAAGAAGTCCCCGCAGACCAGGTAGTGGTTGGTGATCTCGTCATGGTGCGCCCTGGAGAGAAGATTCCGGTGGATGGGGTTGTCGTGGATGGCCGTTCCTCAATCGACGAGTCGATGCTCACCGGGGAGTCGCTGCCTGTCGAGAAGCAGGCCGGCGACAATGTGATTGGCGCCACGCTCAATAAAGTTGGTTTGCTGAAATTTGAGGCGACCAAAGTGGGCAAAGAAACTGCTCTCGCTCAGATTATCCGCCTGGTTGAGGATGCCCAGGGGAGTAAAGCCCCAATCCAGCGTTTGGCTGACCAGGTCTCGGCAATTTTTGTGCCCGTAGTGATTGCGATTGCCCTGGGGACCTTCGCGGTATGGTATTTCTTGATCCCTGCACCTGCCGTTGGGGCGGAAGTGGATTCTTTCACCCGCGCCCTGATCAACATGGTCGCTGTGCTGGTGATTGCCTGCCCCTGCGCGATGGGATTGGCCACGCCGACAGCCGTGATGGTCGGTACTGGCCGCGGTGCCGAAATGGGCATGCTGCTTAAATCGAGCGAAGCGCTGGAACGTGCTGGGAACATCTCGGTGGTCGTGTTGGACAAGACTGGGACGATCACCCGCGGCCAGCCGGCAGTGACCGATATTGTCACCATCGATATGGAAGAAAATCTGCTTTTGAGCCTGGCTGCCAGTGTAGAAGAAGGCAGCGAACATCCCCTGGGTGAAGCGATTGTTGCCGAGGCCAACCAGCGCGAGCTGCAGCTCTCAGTGCCGGAAGGATTCAGAGCCGAAGTTGGGCACGGCGTTCAGGCTGAAATTGATGGTGACGTGGTGCTGGTGGGCAACCGCCGGATGATGGAACTCAACCAGATTAACCTGGATTCCGTCTTGGATGAGATGGTCCGCCTGCAGGGGGAGGGCAAGACCGCCATGTTGGTGGCAGTCAACCAGCAGGTCGCCGGGGTGATTGCGGTTGCCGATACGGTCAAAGAGAACTCTCAAGAGGCGATCCACAGCCTGCAGCAGCTCGGTTTGCAGGTGGTGATGCTGACTGGCGACAACCAGGCCACCGCCCAGGCGATTGCTGACCAGGTTGGCGTCGATCGCGTTTTAGCCGAGGTGCTCCCTGGTGAAAAGGCCGATGAGGTCAAGAAACTGCAGAGCGCTGGTGAGGTCGTGGCCATGGTTGGCGACGGGATCAATGACGCCCCTGCTTTAGCCCAGGCCGAAGTTGGGATTGCGATTGGTACCGGCACAGATGTCGCCATGGCTGCTGCCCCGGTGGTATTGATCAGCGGTGACCTGCAGGGCGTGCCCCGGGTAATTGAGCTTTCCCGCCGGACACTGCGCACCATCAAACAAAACTTATTCTGGGCGTTTATCTACAATATAATTTTGATCCCTCTGGCCGCCGCGGGACAGCTCCAGCCGATGCTCGCCGCGGGGGCAATGGCATTCAGCAGTGTTTTTGTGGTCACCAACAGCCTCCGGCTGCGGAAATTGCGCCTTAAATAAGTCCCCAGATATCGCAGGATACAACCCAACCAACCCCATTGTTCTTCTTGAGCAATGGGGTTTTGAGTATTTGCCATTTACTATTGATTTGAGATGTAAGTTACATGGTATAGTATATTAATCTTTAATATAATACTTAGAAATAATTGAATTCTTCGTTGATCTGCGAATTTATTGATCAGGGAGCACAAATTGAAAGTTTTTTTGTTTAACAACGACAAGAAACAACACGATCTCGTCAAAGAAACCTTGAATGACCAGGATTATGAACTAATCGCCGAGTCCGATCTTGAAAAGCTGGTCGAGCATTTCAAAGAAGAGTCGCCGGAATTAATTATTTCCGATTTTGAATTCAAGGATGGTGGAATTGATCTGGTAAATCAGGTGCTTGCCCATCTCCAACCGCCATTTCCCTACATCCTGTTCATCACAGAATCCCAGGCAGAAAGCTATGCGGTCGATTGTTTAGGACCGATACCGGGAGACTTTGTCTCGAAACCGATCAGGGAGGAAGAACTCTGCGCCAGGATCCAGGTTGCGGAAAGGGCGATAGCCTTACAGTCCCATCTGCGGTCCCAGGAGAGCGCTTCGCCAGACCTTGCGTTGTATGACGACCTTACCAATCTGCTCAACCGCCAGGCAGTTTATGAACGCGCCTTGGCTGAACTGAATCGAGCGACCCGCCAGAAAATAGATTCCTGCCTTGCGTTGATGGAGATCATTAACATTGAGAAAATTACTGAGGAGCATGGCGAGCAGGTTGCCCGTCAGGCGATTCGTTTTGTAGCACGGGCAATCAGGGCCAACATCCGCATGTATGACCTGGTTGGGCGCTGGATGGACTCGAAATTCTTGCTGATGCTGCCTGGTCTGCCGTTGGATTACACCAAACGTGTGGTCGAGCGGATTTACAGCGCAATCAGTGCAGTGCGCATTCGGATTTCCGACGACGAATCAATTGAGCTAGAGCTTGCAGTAGGTTATATGCTCTCAGATGCAGAGCAACCAACCCCTTTGTATGAGTTGATTGAAGGTGCAAACAAGGCATTATCCGAAGCATCCAAATTAGAGAAACCAGAAAAAGTTTCTCACCATCCAACCACAATCATTAGACAGGATCCAGAATAGGGTTTTCAGAAATTATGCTCTTACAATAGAGACTTCGGTCTCTATTTTTTTTGATCGAGCAAGTGTTTTTTGATGTCAGAAATATGTACCTATTGACCAAATTCCGTTCTGCAAGTATGCTTATTTGCGAGCTTCCATAACTTGGAAAAATCGGCTGATTGTAAGAAGTTTTGGCGTGTTTGCGTCTTAAAAGACAGTAGTAAAAGGTGATTTCTAAGGATTGCGATGAGAAAAAACAAATCCATATCCCGTAGAGAATTTTTGAAACTTGGCGGATTGACCGCAGGTGGGTTGGCAGTAAAATCTTGGGACGACCGCTATGCTTTCGATCCATTCCCGGATGCCGAGCGGCTTGCCCGGGTGACTGAAGTATATGTCAATGTGCGCTCGCGCCCTGACCTGAACAGCGACCTGGTTGGCACCTATAATGAGGACGATGTTGTCCCGTGCCTGCGAGAAATTGTCGGGGGGCGCTTCAGTATGCCTTACCGCAGCTCCCAGCGCTGGATAGAGACCCCAACCGGATATATCTGGTCTCCGCTGCTCCAACCGGTAGCAAACGAGATAAATTCTCCAATCTTAGAACTTAATGAAACCTCGCTTGGCGCGGGGATGTGGGTTGAGGTCACGATCCCCTGGGTGGATGTGGTCTTGATAAATTCTGAACCCATGTCCCCCGCATTGAAAGACCGGGCAAAAGAGGGCAAGCCTCCACGCCTGTACTACAGCCAGGTGTTGTGGGTTGACCAGATCAAGATGGACGAAAGCCAACAGGTCTGGTACCGGATCAATGAACGTTACAGCTACGGCGATGTATTTTGGGGTAAAGCAGAAGCTTTCCGGCAGATGACGGTCGCGGAGGTTGCCCCGATATCTCCCGAGGCTGAGAACAAGCGAATTGATATCAATTTAATGAAACAAACCCTGTCATGTTACGAAAATGACCGCGAAGTCTACTTCTGCCGGATCTCGACCGGCATGGAAGGTGAGGAAACCGAGACACCGCCTGGCTTGTACTACTATATCTGGCGGAAAATGCTCTCAGCCCATATGTCTGGCGGTACAACTGGCGGAGGATGGGATTTGGCGGGAGTTGGGTTTACCACCCTTTTCCAGGGGGATGGGATCGCGATTCATTCCACTTTCTGGCATAACAACTACGGCGAGCGGACTTCGCGCGGCTGCGTCAATGCCCGCCCGCAGGATGCCAAATGGATCTGGCGTTGGTCAACACCGCACGTTGGGTATGACCCTGGCGACATTACCATTACAGATTATTCTGGCACCAACATACGAGTTTTGGAAAATTGACCTGATTCAGGTCTATAGGAGTTTTATTGATGGATTCAAGTTTAAATATTGGTATCGCATTTTTTGCAGGATTGGCTTCATTCCTGTCTCCCTGCGTGTTTGCTCTGGTACCGGCGTATATCGGCTACCTCAGCGGTCGTTCGGTTGCCGCTGCCTCAACGGATGATGGGGCAAAATCAACCAGCTGGACCACATTTACTCACGGCTTTGCCTTCGTTTTAGGGTTTAGCTCAATATTCATTTTACTCGGTGCGGTTGCCGGTGCGCTGGGGGATGCACTCTACAACATCACCGATTTCCTCGTGAAGGTTGGCGGAGTGGTCGTCATCATTTTTGGTCTGCACATGACCAAAATTATCCGGATCCCATTTTTGGATTACGACCTGCGCCCACAATCTCAGCCTGATCGCAACCGCGGATACATCTCATCCTTCCTGATGGGTGTGTTCTTTTCCTCCGGCTGGTCAGCATGTGTCGGTCCGGTCCTGGGTGCGATCTTGACCTTGTCATTCAATCAGGGCGGTTCGGGGCAGGGCGCATTGCTGCTCACTGCCTACTCTGCTGGTTTGGGGATCCCCTTCCTGGTGGCTGCCACTCAGATTGGCTGGGTGACGATGATCATCCGCAAATACGGTAAGGTAATGCACTACGCTGAGATTGTCATGGGCGTGATCTTGATTGCGATTGGTGTGCTGCTCTTTTCTGGAAATTTCCAGACCCTGGCACAATTTGGCTCCTTTATTGAATCGGTTGATGAGGTTTCAGTTGGCTTACTGCTCACCATTGGGTTGGTCGCTTCGCTGCTCCTCGGTTTGATCCCCGCCTTTATCGCCAGGGGAAAGGGACATATATTCATTGATTGGTGGTTCCTCGGGGTGGGAATCTCATTTGTGATCTTGATTGTGTTATATGCTCTTGGTGCTTTCAACTCGCTGCTGCCCTTGATCATGGGAGCTGCATCATGAAAAGAAATTCTGCACTCTTTTTCATCCTGACAGGCATTTTGCTGATCGCTGCCGCAGGTATTGTCGTCTTAAAACCAGAAAACAATGTAAGTGCAACTGGAGAAATCACCACTGCGCCGGAAGTTGGTGCTTATGCCCCAGACTTCTCTCTGCCCTCGCTAAACGACGAAACCATCCATTTGAGTGATTACCAGGGCAAAGTGGTACTGATCAATTTTTGGGCGGTCTGGTGCCCGCCTTGCCGTCAAGAAATGCCTTCCATCCAGCAAGCCTACGAGCAATACGGTCCGGATTTGGTTGTACTCTCTGTAAATGCTGGTGACGCCAGGGCGGATGCGATTGATTTCAAGGAAGAATATGGGCTGACCTTTGAGATCGTGCTTGATGCTGATCACGCTGTGCAGGACCTGTTTAGAGTCCGGGGGTTACCAACAACTTTAATCATTGATCAGCAAGGTATAATCCAGGTGGTACACATTGGTTTTTTGGACCATAGCCAATTGAATGGCTATTTAGACCAAGTGGGCATAAAATAAATTCAAACAATTAATAATAGGTGATTATGGACCTTGAAGTTACGCTGTATACTCGCCAGGACTGCAAATTATGTGACCAGGCCAGGCAGGACTTAGAGGAGATTCAGGATGATCTCCCTCACCGGCTCATCGAAGTAGATATCGATGTAGATCCTGCGTTGGTCGCTGAATACGGCAGCCGTATCCCTGTGATTTCGGTCGGTCCGTTCACCCTTGAGGCTCCCTTCGACCAGCGAAAGCTGCGAATGACCCTCGCGGCAGCCAAAGACAGCCACCAACAGCGCCTTGAGGATCGCGGTGAGCGCTACCGGAAGACCGAGGCTCGTAATCAAAAACTAAGTTCGGGGGACCGCTTTTCCTATTTCTTCTCACATAACTTTTTATGGATCATCAATCTTTTCCTGCTGATTTATTTTGGGCTGCCGTTTCTTGCCCCGGTGTTGATGAAAGCAGGCTACACCAAAGCAGCCCAACCGATTTATTCGGTTTACGGGATTAGCTGTCACCGCCTGGCCTTCCGATCGTGGTTCCTCTTCGGAGATCAACCGGTTTACCCGCGTGCCGCTGCCAATGTGGAAGGGTATCAAACCTATGGTGAGGCATCTGGATTGAGTGAAGAAGACCTCTGGACTGCACGGGACTTCCAGGGCAACGAGGAGATGGGCTACAAGGTGCCTTTCTGCCAGCGAGATATCGCTATTTATGCGGCGATGTTCCTCTTCGGGGTGCTCTTTACCCTGTCAGGCAGGCGGATCAAACCTCTGCCTTTCGTTGTCTGGATAATTATAGGATTGGGGCCGATCGGTCTGGACGGCTTCTCGCAGTTGCTCAGCCAGCTTGGAGGAGTTTTTGATTTCATCCCCTACCGGGAGAGTACGCCGCTGCTGCGCACCCTGACAGGCGCTTTGTTTGGGTTCACCACCGGCTGGTTCGGTTTCCCCGTGATCGATGAGACCATGGCGGATACCCGCAAATACCTGGCGGATAAACGTGCCCGCGTGCAGAGTAGAAACTCTGAATAACTGAAGCAGATGACCACCCACACTCACCAATCCGATCAGATTCGATATCTCAATTCTGAACTATTGCCAGATGAGTTGGTAACCCATGCTTTCTTTACCCGCCAGGGTGGTGTCAGCACAGGTGCCCTGGCTTCTTTGAATGTGGGCTTAACTGTGGGGGATCACGCTGAAAATGTTTACCATAATCGGGCGCTAGCTTTTAATGCAGTTGGCCGTCAGCCTGAAAGTTTATCCGACAGCTGGCTGGTGCATGGCACCGACGCCGTCGTTTATCAACAGCCGAGGTCTCCGGCGCAAAAAACTCCACCGCAAGCAGATATTGTGCTTACCGATAACCCTGAGGTCACTCTCTTCATGCGCTATGCGGATTGTGTGCCGATCGTCCTGGTGGACCCCGTCCGGCGAGCGATTGCACTGGTGCATGCTGGCTGGCAGGGTACCATAAAAAAAGCTGCGCAAGCCGGGGTGAGCCAGCTGACCGAGAACTACAGCAGCAGGCCGCAAGACGTGCTGGCGGTCATCGGTCCCTCGATCGGGCCGGAGAATTATGAAGTTGGCCCTGAGGTGATCACTGGAGTGAAGCGCGCCTTTGGTGATGTAGCAGACCAGCTGCTGCCTGCTTACGGAAAATCAACCCATTTTGATCTCTGGGCTGCCAACCAACTTGTTTTGCAGCAAGCCGGGGTAGAGCAGATTGATCTCTTTGAAATCTGCACATTTGCACACGCTGCCGAGTGGTTTTCACACCGGGCATCCGGGGGGAAAACCGGTCGGTTCGGGGTGCTGCTGGCTTTGAAGGATTGAACGATGAATTCGACCCACAGGCGATACGAGCAGGTTCAGGAAAACATCACCAGGGCTGCCCAATCCAGCGGGCGGAATATTCAAGACATCTCCACCGTGGTGGTGACCAAAGGCCATCCAATTGAACAAATCATCCCGCTCATTGAAGCAGGCGTCCGTGATTTTGGAGAAAATCGCGTTGAAGAAGCACTGCCTAAAATCATCGAGCTTTCCACCGAAGGGGAGATTAATTGGCATATGATTGGCCATCTGCAGAGCCGTAAGGCAAACCTGGTCGCCGGAAAATTCTGTCTGGTGCATTCTGTTGACCGCCTGAAACTTGCCAATCGGTTGGACAGATTTTCTGCTGAAGCTGGCAGTAAACTGCCTGTTCTGCTGCAGTATAATGTCAGCGGTGAGCAGACCAAATCGGGTTGGGAGGCCGCTGACCAGTCAAGCTGGGAAGGGCTATTATCCGATGTTGAAGCGATTCTGCAATGTGAAAATCTCCAGGTCAATGGCTTAATGACATTAGCGCCATACAGTCTACAGCCCGAAACCGCCAGACCTTTTTTTGTGCGGCTGCGCAAGCTGCGAGATTTTTTTGCCGCTCGATTTCCCAACCAAAAATGGGATGACCTCTCAATGGGCATGAGCGGTGATTATCAGGTCGCTGTGCAAGAAGGAGCGACGATTGTCAGGATTGGAACGGCAATCTTAGGCTCCCATCAAGGATGAATTCATCAAGAAGGAGTAACCATTTCTAATGCTCAGCAATATTGTTTTACTAATTTATTGGGTTTTACAAATTTTTATTTGGGGTCTTATTCTCCATATTTTCCTGCCTTATTTCCTCGGTCCAGACCATCCAATTCGGCAGTCTGTCGCTCGAATTTATGAACCGATGTTGGTGGTAATCAGGCAGTATATGCCGCAAACCGGGGTGATGGATTTTAGTCCCCTCGTGTTGGTATTCCTGGTATACTTATTGCAAATATTGTTGCGTGCACTTTTTTAATGGCTACAAGAGAGAGGTAAGTTATGGCTCGTGCTATGCGGTTCACCAATGGAAAAAAAGGCGCTGCTTTGCCGGTCCGTGTGATTCCTCGTGCAAGTCGGAATGAAATTGTCGAAGTATTAAATGATCAAACAGTTAAGATTCGGTTGATTGCACAACCTGCTGAAAGTCAAACCAACGAAGAATTGATCAGCTTTTTAGCAAAAGTACTTGGTATGCCGCCGACCAATTTCGAGATCGTCGCCGGGATCAATGGGAGAGATAAATTAGTCTCGATCCTCGATGTTTCCTCCGAGGATGTCCATAAGAAAATCCTCGAAAATCTCTCTTAACCATCAGTTAACCAATCAGCTCTGGTCATTCGACCAGAGCTTTTTTGATCGAACGCAGTTCGATTTAATAATAAAGGGCAGATAGCCGCTCTTTATTATTATTTTAAAATTATAGACTTATACTTTGAGGTTTAGTCCGAAGGATTTTAAGTGCCAGAGGGTGTTGTAGGCTGATTCCCGAATTTCTCCCTCCGGACCATCGTGGATTTCCAGCAGCGTTTTGATCACGCTGATCGCCTCACCAGGTTTTCGGCGGTAGATCTGCAGGGCTGCCAGGCGTTGCTCCTCGTTGCCCTCTTTCAGTACCTTGGCGAGGATGTCCCAACCGGCCTGTCCGGGGGAAACTCCCATGCCTTTGTCTGAGGCAAAACTAATCAGCCAGGGGAGCTCATGGATTGGCGGGATCGGTTTTGGGATGATCGGACCTTTGGTTTTACTTTCTTCCATAATTTGCAAGGCCGCATTTCGCACCAGCCACTCTTCGTCCTCGACGACAACCTGCTGAAGGATATCCACTGCCCACTTCTGTTTCACGCGAGCCAACCCGAACACCACTGCCCGACGGACGAGTACATCGTCAAGCGTGATGCCCTCTTTTAAAATCGGGTAGCCTTCATCAGGATGCAGCGAGAGCGCTTCCGCAGCCGCGCGCCGGACTTCTTCGTTCGCTTCCAGCAGGGCGGTGGTAATTAATTCCAATGCTTTCGTAGTGCCAATGGTCACAAGTGCCAGGCAGGCTGCCCGGCTGACAAAAATGGACGGGTCATACAGCTGTGTGCCGAGTTCGCCCACCACGCCCTGGTCTTTGATTATCCCGCAACCCAATGCACCCAACCAGCGTACAGAATGTTCTGGCGACGTGAGCATTTGTTGGAATAATTTCCCAATCCCGGGCTCATCGGATTCTGCCAGTCCAGCCAGTAATCTTGCCCGTACGCCAAGTGAGAGGGATGAATTTTGCAGCGAGGTCGCCAGGGTGCGCATCAAGGTAGGCCGCCAGTTTGCGGTCTTCGGAGCGTAACGCAGCCAACTGCTGCTCGCCACCAGGGAATGTCTGAGTGGTTCGCGCTGCGAGGCCTGGGCTCTCTCGGTGATTAAACGGGTCAGGTCGGTTGGCTGGGCAGCCAGGAAGACCTCTGCCAAAGATTTCCCAATCCAGTCTCGCTGGCTTCCCAGCGGGTTGTGATGGGGCTGATTGGCTAAATTGGCGGCGGCAAGGTAACCGCAGAAGATCGGGTGGATGAAATTCACCTTGCTGGATGGTTGAAATGCTAAGATGCGGGCATCTACCAGGACAGGAAGCATCCGCCGGACTTCTCGTTTGCTGACATCTTCAGAGCTGGATTTTTCTTCTTTAATTACCGGCGCAGGGGTGGGTTTTACGTCGAGTTCATCGAGCTCGTCGAGCATCGCGTCGAAATCATCATCCAAGAACATAGCTTCCGAATCCGGTTCAGCAGCTTCCGTGATCGTCGGCTCAAGCGTGATTTCCTCTTCCTCGCTGATGTCCTCATCTTCAAAAGCTGAAACATAGCTGCCTGCTACACGCCGGGTGAGGATCGGGGTCTGGCTGATCGTGATTTGAGCGGCTAACTGCTCCAAAGCAGCCCTTTCGTTGTGCTGTCCACCGGTCATCCGCATCAGGTAGGATTCAATCGCATTTACTTTTCCAGTCCCGCGGGAATCTCCTGAGTAGCCTGCCCAGGTGCGCATCGTAAGGTAGAAGGGCGAATCGAATCCGGAATCTTCTAAGATCCAGCGATTGAGGATAATTGGATCATAGACTTCTGGAAGGGCGTTTGACCAATTTTGCGGAACGACATGTTTGGCCCACAATTTTGACCAGCGATGCACGAATGCTTTTTTCTGATTTGGGGTCCACCCGGCCATCCCGATTGGGAATAGGTCGAGGGCTTCCATGGCGGAGATGTTTTCAAAGGCGGCGGAAATAATATAGCGGTTGCCTGGGTAGGCCTTTTGAAGCTCAGATAAGAATTCGACCACTGGCTTTTGTTCCGTGGCGGGCAGCTCATCTAAGCCATCGACCATCACCAGGCATAATTTCTTTTCCAGAGCGGCTTTGAAAAAATCTTGCAGGCGGTTTTCAACGAGCATGGATACCTGATCGCTGAGGGCTTTGTACAATACCTCCGCCAGTCGATCCTTTTTTGCTGGCAGGTTGAGTTCGGCAACATGCACGGAAATAGGAATTAATTCTGCAAGATGTCCGGCCTTGGGGTTGCGTGAAGCGATCCAGGAGGTCAGCAGGTTGAGGGTGAAACTTTTTCCGCTGCCTGGCTGTCCCAGGAGCAGTAAATTTTCCCCTTGTGACATTGCCTGCGGAATGGTGATCGTTCTTACAAAGAATTTTCCACCGACGGCGTTGACATCTGGCAAATAGGGTACCGCGATATCGGTTAAGTCCTCGGTGGGGATCACACCACCTGGTGTGATCGTGGGGGGTGGGGCAAGCAGCCGAGGCTCTAAGGCTATCTCTTCAAGTGAGAACAGGGGGGAAGAGAGGTGCCGTTCCTGCACTATTTTAACCAGATCCTGCCGGTAGCGGTGCTCGATTGTGGTAGAAAGTCCCTTCTGTACCGAGGAAAATTGATCGGAAATCATTTGCCGCACAATCTTGAACAGCGGTCTCACCTGTCCAAACAGCGCCCAAAACACGCTGGCGATTGCAAAGCCAACCCAAAATGAGATCTGGTCAATTCTGATATTTTCGAACATGCTATCCTGAGTATAAAATCCTTCGGCAAGAAGTGCAAGTTGTAATTTTGTTAGGTGACCGCGCCGCCTGGGCTTGAGCCGGGGTCAGGTTTACCCCACAGGCCGCGCAGCTTTTGTCCACGACCTGTGCCACGGCAATGCCATTTTTGCTGGCGCGCAGTTTTTCATAAATTCCGATTGATTCGGCATCCAATCCGGCCACAAACGCAGCTCGTTCTGCATTTTTTTCCTCAACAAAGCCGCGCAAGTTGATTTGTTCTTCAGTCAGTGATGATTTTTCAGCGGACACCTTTGACCGGGTGATTTCCAGGTTGGTCTGGGCCTGCTTGTGCACTTTCTCTGCTTCCTCAAAGGCGACCATTGTTTCCAGCAGTTTGTCTTCCAGCACAAGCAGATGGCGTTTTAAGGCCTCCGCTTCTAATTGTAAGTCTTCCAATTCTTTGGGATTGGTCACTGACCCGCTGTAGGTTACCTTTTCATTGTTGCTAATTTTTGTTTGCTGGGTTTCAACCTCCTGCCCGGCAGATTTTTGGTCTTTTTGGGCTCGATTGAATTTTTTCTCAGCGGTCGATGCCTGGGTTTCGGCTTTGATTAATACCGAACTGTCATTTAATGCTATTTCGATCTCCCCGAGCCTGGCGAGTGCATTGTCTGTTTTGCTGTCTAGCAATTGTAATTCGAAGAGTTGTTTTGGTTGGCTCATGTTTCGATTATAGAGCCGGACTGCTTAGAATGCAAGCATTCGACTGTGCTTAAGCAAAATTTTAATGATCTTTACTTGCATAGGTATGCTTAATCACATAAAATAACCCCATGCTGCAATTATTAATGGACATATCCTCGTGACCCAGAAAACTGAAAGGAAATCGAGATTAGGCTGGGTGGTAGGGCTGATTTGGGGCGGCGTAATTTTAAGCGGCGCCCTGGTTTATTTTCTGATCCAATTTTCCAGCAGCGGGGCTCAAATCTCACAGGTGCTCGCAGAACAACCAGTGATACCCTCAGAGACTATCGCGATTCAGTCTGTTGAACCTCAAACCAACCCAACTGCCACGATTTTCCTGACGCCAACGAACACAGCACCCCCGCCGACTGCAACGCTTCCGCTGGTTGTCCCTCTGGTTACCTCAGTGATGACTACGGCAACCCCGGCCGCGCTGTGGGAAGGCCCAATGGTTGTCGGTCACTCTGTGCAGGGCAGACCGATAGAAGTATGGCGCTTTGGCCGCGGTCCCAACCAGTACCTGGTGATTGCGGGAATCCACGGTGGTTATGAGCTGAATACGATTGAGCTCGCTGACCAATTGATCGATTACTTCTCCCGCAAACCAGAAGCGGTTCCCACCGATGCAACGCTCTTTATCATGCGTTCGATGAACCCTGACGGGGAAGCGCTCCCAGACAGCAAATTTGGGCGATCTAACGCCAATATGGTCGATCTTAACCGTAGTTTTCCAGTGGAGTGGCAGCCAGACTGGGACCGGGACGGCTGTTGGGACCTGTTGGAATTGAACGGCGGAAAATTCGGCGGGTCTGAACCGGAAGCAGTTGCAGTGATGGCTTTCTTGCTCGAACATGATATCACTGCAGTAGTCAGCTACCATTCTGCCGCCCCCGGATTTTATCCGGCTGGGGATCCCCCAGATCCAGATTCAGTGGCTCTAGCTGAATATCTATCGGTTGCCAGTGAGTACCCTTACCCGGCGTATTACACCGGCTGCTACATGACCGGTTCGCTGGTCGATTGGGCATTGACAACCGGTGCCGCCGGAGTCGATGTGGAACTTTCTACCCATCACGACACCGATTTTCCCCAAAATCTCAATTTGGTACTTGCCCTGGTGCGCTGGAAGCCGTAAATTTAAAAAAAGTGAGCCTTGCCAAGAAATTGGCAAGGCTTCATTGGATAATCTGTGACTAAATTTTCAGTGTTTTCGGATTTGCCATTTACTCACTGAGCTGATTAAGCAGCTCAAGGTTTCCAGGGGGCAGCTGCAGTTTAACCGCACCAATGTTGTCTTCCAATTGGCTGAGATTTTTCGGTCCGATGATCGGGCTGGTGATTATCGGGTTGGCAAGCTGCCAGGCCAGGGCGACTTGTGAGATGCTGAAGCCGCCATTTTCTTTTCCAATCTCTTCCATTTTATCCAACAAGGTCCAATTTCTATCGGTGAAATACGCCTGCAGACGAGTACTGTTTTCGCCGCGGGAGTTGGCTGGGATTGGTTCACCCTTCCTGTATTTTCCGGTCAGGAATCCGCCCGCCAGTGGGCTGTAGGGGATTACCCCGATTTGGTACTCGCTGCATACCGCAGCTAACTCGCTTTCAAATTCTGAGCGGTGTACCAGGTTGTAGTGCGGCTGCAAGCTGTCGTAGCGGGCGGTGTGATTGGCATCCGCTGTCCAGAGGGATTGCATCAATCGCCAGGCTGGGTAATTGGAACAGCCAATTGCCCGCACTTTTCCCTGTTTGATCAGCTGATTAAATGCTCCCAGAGTCTCCTCGATGGGCACGCCATCGTCTGGCCAGTGCGCTTGGTACAGGTCGATATAATCTGTTTTCAGTCGTTTCAGGGAGCTATCGATCGATTTGATAATATGTCCTCTGGAAAGTCCCTGGTCAGCGGGGTCGTCGCTGATTAGACCGCGCACTTTGGTAGCCAGCACAATTTTCTCCCTGGGGATTTTAAATTTTTTGATCCATTCCCCGATAATCTGCTCGGAGACACCTCCGGGGTTGCCGTCCACCCACCGCGAGTAAATATCAGCTGTGTCGATAAAGTTGATCCCAGCCTGATAGGCAGCGTTCAATACCTCAAACGAGGTATCCTGATCCGCGGTCCAACCGAACTGCATTGTACCCATACACAATTCACTGACCTGCAGGTCAGTATTTCCTAGTTGTCGGATATTCATCAGACCTCCTTGGATTCAATTAATTAATCCTCCAGCAGCCATTTAGCAAATTTCTGCAGTTTCCCTGGGGGTTTGGGACCATAAACTGAACCGGTCATCCCATTGATTGTCAGGTCGTGTGTTACCCTCTTCATCCGAAAATGTGCAATCCAGACTGGGACCAGGACCAACTTAAACGATGCGATCGTGATCTCATCAGAAGCGAAGCGCAAATTGGAAATTTGGCGCATTTTCTCTTTCCGTTTCAGCAGGGTTTGGAAATTCTTATACGCCATCGCCCGCGCTTCCAGGGCGGCATCCGACATACTGATTTTATAGGTCTCCGCCAGCCATGTGGCGGTGAATTCTGCTTTATATGGGACGACATCACTTGCTTCAAATTCAGCCAGCAGCTTTGAAAAGTGAGACGGCAGTGGAGCACTGGCGGGGATAAATATATCATCATAGGAGATTACTTCTTTGTCAGAAATCTCGTGGTATTTTTCGTTTTCATATGCCATGCCTCTCCATCGTACGTATCCGGCAATATCGAACGTCCAGGCTGGCAGGTAGATACCAGAAAGGGCTGAGAGGGTGGGAGGTTTCTTAAGAGAGTATGCCTGCTGCACCCAACGTCGGCCTAGCTTTTCAGCTTCGGGCGCTTTAAATTTAAAGGGGATGATTCCCTCGGGCGGAACCAGCTCGCGGGTCTCAGATTCTTCAATAGTATAGGCTGAGTCGCAGTGCGGGCAGGTCAGGGAGATCGTTTCAGGTGGGAGTAAAAAGATTGCCCCGCAGGCTTTGCACTCAAAGGAGAGGGTCGCCGACGCTTTGTTCCGGCTCACCGCGGTCGACATCCCCACGATGAAATCAGTTTCTTGCAGTTGAGGTTTTTCTTCGTTGGTATTTTCTTGGGCACAGTACTCACAAACCAGGCTTTCCCCATCGGGTGAAAAAGTCATCCGTCCGCCGCATCTTGGGCAAACGAAGCGCTCCCCATCAACTGCCAGGGGGTCATCCGGGACTGCCTGCTGGTAGCCGTCCGGATTGATCATCTCTGCAGGGTTGATTTTTCCATCCAGGATTGCCAGCGCTTTTCTAGCGCGGTGGTGGGCGCCGTTATACCCTAATGTGGATAGTAGATGGTCGCGTTGTTCTTCTTCTTTGTCACAAAGTTGGGACAGCCAGTAATAGGCATCGGCTTTTTGGTCAGAGGTTGCGGGGATCCCCAGCACACGATCAAGATATCTGTGGGCAGATTCAGTTTCTCCTGCTTTTGCATGCGCGACCCCGCGCACCAGCATCCGGCGTGCTTCTTCGTATTCACGATTGGGGTTGGGCATTTGCTGTCCTAATTATTTTTTTGATAGACCTAAACTGAGTACTTTCTTGGTTAGCTCTCGCCTGGAGGGTTCTACCAGTACAGAATCGTCGGGGAAGAAAATTGTCGGCACACTTCTCGATCCAGCGTTATTTTGGATCACAATATTTTCAGCTGCCTTATCTTGATCGATGTTAATGTAGGTGTAATCCGCTTTTAGTTTTTTCAGCACAAATTTTGCGAGGTGGGATTCTGGGCACCAATCGGTGCCGTACATGATGATCTGGGCTTCAGAGGTTTCTGTCATTGTTGGTAGCCTTTGATTAAAATGAGATTTTTAATCGGAATTTCAAACTAATTTCAAGTCTACTAGAAATATAAAAAGGTGTCTATGGTGCATACAGAAAACTTTCAGTATTGCTGGTGAAGTGAAAATTACTCACGCGTAAGTTAACTAAATTCCCTGATCGTCGAAAAAATAGTTGCAGTCTGACAAAATTGGGTATGCTATACTGAAAGAAATATTGTTAATTTATTGGGAACAATTTTTTTGGAGGAAAGATGGCAGAACAAAAAATCCGCTGGGGTGTCTTAGGCCCGGGAAAAATCTCGATAAGATTTGGGGAGGGGCTTTCACATGTTGAAGATGCAGTTTTGCAGGCTGTTGGCAGCCGGAGTTTGACACGCGGGAATCAGTTTGCAAAAAAATTTCAGGTTGCGAATGTTTATTCCTCTTACCAGGATTTGGTCGACGACCCAGAAGTTGTTGTGATCTATATCGCTACCCCACATCGTTTTCACTTCGAGCAAGCCAAGATGTGCCTGGAAGCGGGAAAGCATGTGTTGGTTGAAAAACCGTTCACAGTCAATGCGGCAGAAGCTGAACAGCTTTTCATGCTTGCTAAACAAAATGACCTCTTCGTGATGGAAGCGATGTGGACATATTTTCTGCCGATGTATCAGCAAGTGCGTCAGTGGTTGGACACGGGTAAGATTGGAGAGGTGAAATTTATCAATTCCTCGTTTGGCTTCCGCGCACCAAGAGATCCAGAAGGGCGTTTGTTTAATCCCGAGCTGGCTGGTGGAGCGCTTCTCGATATCGGAATCTACAATTTAGCAGTCTCGCAGTGGGTGACCCAACAAGAGATACGCTCTTTTGAGGTAAGCGGATTGGTGGGAGAAACTGGCGTCGATGATTTAGTTGCCGGGATTTTGAACTTTGAGGGTGGAGCAATCGCCCAGTTTAACTGCAGCTTTCTCAGCATTATGCCGAACGAGCTGTCAATTTACGGCACGCTTGGCGAGATCCATATTCGTCCAAATTTCTGGCAGGCCACCAAGGCCACTCTTGTCAGAGCGGACAAAGAAAAAACTGTGAGGAAGCCATTTAAAGCCTCCGGCTTCGAGTATGAAATTGATGAAGTTTGCCGGTGTATTCGCGCAGGCTTGTTAGAAAGCCCGGTCCACCCGCACCGCCAAATCTTAACAACCATGCGCTTGATGGATGCAATCCGAGAAAGGCTTGGGGTTGTTTATCCTTTTGAATAAAGAAGACACCTGCAGATTGACTGATCAATCCGCATTGTAACTACTCCCCCACATTTTGTTAATCTTGATGATAAGACAGTACCTGTGCCAGGCGTGTCTTCCAATATTCGTCTTCTGAGGTCGGTCCGCGGCCGAGGGGATCATCCCACTTAAGTCCGAGGATCGCCTGGGTGGCGGCCAGCGCCGAGACGGCCCCTGCTTCCAGGTCGTAGCCGCCTTCCAGGAAGATTGCGATGCGGCCATCGCACTGTGCGTCTGCAAACTGGGTGAAGGAGTCAATTATCTCGCCGTATCCCTGGGCAGTTGCCAGCTGATGACCTAAGGGGTCACGCCAGTGGGCATCGAAGCCCGCGCTGATCAGCAGCATCTCCGGCGCGAACGCTTCCAGAGCAGGCATTACGGCCTGTTCCAGGGCAGTCATCCGGGCGAAATCACCAGCATACGGCGGATAGGGGATATTCAGGGTGAGCCCTTCTCCCTGGTCAGACCCAATCTCAGCCGCCACGCCGGTCATTGGGAACAGCGGGTATTGGTGGATTGAGCAGAAAAAGACATCCCCTCGCTGGTAGAAGATATCCTGGGTGCCGTTGCCGTGATGCAGGTCAATGTCGACGATTGCGATTCGTTCAGCCTTGTGTTTTTGCAGCAGGTATTCGGCTGCCAGGGCAATATTGTTCAGCAGGCAGAATCCCATCGCCTCATTGGGGGTGGCATGGTGGCCGGGAGGGCGGGTAAGGGCGAAGCCGCGTTTTACCTGTCTGGTCCAGACTGCATCGGCGATCGCAATTCCCCCGCCTGCGGCGTTGAAGGCCAACGGGCCTGAGGCTGCCGTCAAATAAGTATCGGCATCGATGTAATCGGCGGCGGATTTGAGGCTTTGCAGGTGACCCGGGGTGTGGATCGCCTTGAGCACCTTTTCAGGGACTTCGATTGGGGGGAGTAAAAACTCCTCCTCCCATAACTCAGCCACTTCCAAAGCTTTACGGATCGCCTCGACCCGCTCAGGGCGTTCTGGGTGGTTCGCAGCGCTATGCTGCTCATGTCCAGTGGGGTAAAACAATCCTAATTCTCGCATATAGATATTGTAACGCAAGCTTCAGGAGAAAATCAATATTTAAAAAGACACTGGCAAAATTTACCAGCGTCTTTTCTGGTAGGGATCAACCCTCACTTTTCAAAGTAATTATTGGCACCTCAGGTCGGCAGTTGAACCGAACCTGATAAAAACCGGTGCCTACCCCCCGGCTGGTATACAGGTACATCCCTTCGAGGTCGTAGAGACCCTCCGGATATTCTGTGCCGTATGCCGGGATTACCGGCGGACCAAAAAAGGGGAGATTCACCAGACCCCCGTGGGTGTGACCAGAGAGCTGCAGGGCGAACTTGCCGGTGGGAGCGCTCTGTAAAGCCAGGTCCGGTTCATGTGCCAGCAGGATCGCACTGCTGTCTTTGGGAAGTTGGGCGATGATCTCAGCCAGATTGGCTTTCCCAACCATCAAGGAATCAGCGCCGCAAATGTACAGCGGAGTCTCTCCCCGCCAGATGGTGGTCAGCTGATTTGCTAACACGGAAACTTTGCTGTCTGCAAGGATTTTGTTGAAACGTTTGATCCCTTCCCAGTGATCATGATTGCCCGGTGAGGCGCACACCAGGTCTTTGGCCTGCAGCTCGTCCAAAACATTGCTGATCATCGGGTCAAAATCTAACGGTGTGCGGGTATCGATGATGTCCCCGGTAATCGCGATCAGGTCTGGATTGAAGCTGTTAACTTTGGCAACGATCCGCTCAAAATATTTAGGTGAGATGCGTTCATCGAAATGGATGTCGGTCAGGTGCGCGATGGTATAACCATCAAATTCAACGGGGAGGTTTGGAATTTGGAGAGTGATCTTAGAATAGTCCACCCATTTGGTTTCCAGCTGGGTGTATTCATAGCCCAGCAGAGCCGAGGCAGCAAGACCTGCAGTTACTTTTCCAGAAAATTTTAAAAATTCACGACGGGTGATTTTGGATTTACTCAATTTTTAGTACGATCCTAATTCAGGGAGGGGGGTACATAGCCCGTTGAGTTCCGCCTCAAGATCAGAGGTTGAATTGCACTTTCGCACCAATATCTGCAGCATGATTAAATTTTGGTTTCCCGCAGGTAAATTTAATGCACCAGGGCGCGGATTGCCAGATATGGTCGTTCAGTTTGGCGCAAGATGCCTTTTGAGATCGGCAGATGGTTGCCGCTCAGATCGAGGAACTGCAGGTTGGTCAGCGCTGAAAATTGACGCGGCAGCCGTTCGAGCTGGTTATCATTCAGGTCCAGCCTGATTAGATTGATCAGGTTGCCAATTTCGGCAGGCAGGGTGGAGAGCAAGTTCCGGCTGAGGTACAGCTCCTGCAGGCTGGTCAG
>JBDLJU010000026.1:0-20774 GCA_039714215.1 Chloroflexota bacterium
GTCAGGAAGGTGCTGCGCCGGTAGATTCCAGCGAGATTGTGCTGGAGGACCGGCAGGCGATTGCCCCAGACGGCCGCACGGTGAGTATGTCTGAGATTGGACACCACTCACTGCACCACGCGAACCAGATGCAGATCATGGATACCGGTTCGTATGTCTCCGAGGTAGCGCCTCCGCCGTTTTCTGCTCAATTTGCTGAGGTAACCGTTGATATCGAAACTGGAATGGTGGTGGTCGATAAGCTTGTGATGGCTGTCGATTCTGGAGTTATTGTCAATCCGGTAACTGCTTCCGGACAGATTGAAGGTGGTCTTGCCCAGGCTTTGGGCTATGCTGTTTCTGAGGAGATGATCTACAACGAGAAAGGTGAGGTCCGGGAGAAGGATTTTGGTGATTACCATATCTTTGCTGCTCACGAAATGCCTGAACTGCAGACCATCTTTGTCGAGACTTTCGAGCCAACCCATCCATTTGGCGTCAAAGCAGTTGCTGAGATTCCCATGGATGGTGTCGCCCCAGCGGTGGGCAATGCGATCATGCATGCCTGCGGGGCTGATCTGAGCGATAACCCGACCACTCCCGAGCGGGTTTGGCGGGCGCTGCAGAGTATTTCGTAGATCAGCAATATCCGTTCAGTTATTCATCCTGACTCAGATACACTTGTTAAAAATCAACAGGGCAGCGAAAGTCGCTGCCCTGTTGCGTTGACCGAATGATCTTCGGTTTGGTTGATTGGTTTAGCCGATTAGATGCGTACTACATCCTTTGCTTGCGGACCTTTATCTCCCTCAACAACCTCGAACTCTACGCGTTCACCTTCCTCAAGGTTTTTAAAGCCCTCGCCGAGTATCGCGCTGAAATGAACAAACACATCGCCGCCTTCGTCTTGTTCTACGAAGCCGTAACCTTTTTGTTTGTTGAACCATTTCACGGTACCATTGACTTTGTCACTCACGATTTGGAACTCCTTTCCAGTAGATGGTTGTGCTTGGTCTGGCATGTGTTCCAAATCAAAAGATCATCTTTCTTTTTAGAACTTCCTGAACTTCAAGCAGTTTATATTAACATTAATTTTGACCGCGTGTCAATCAGTTTTAATAGTACTTTTTTTCTCAAAAATATCGCAAAATTTTATCCAATAAGCAAGTTTTATGAGGAAAATCAGAAATATTTTTCTAAGGTTCTGTTAATCTGCGGTTAAGCTTGGATTAATCTGGGAGGCTTATATTTAACGTAGCAGGTTATCTTCTTACCAAATTGTCATTTTATCTAGCTCCATAAAGATAGACACAGTCATGAGGTCTTGGGAATCGCCCCCGGGGCCTCTTGACTGTTTAATGAGATAAACACTACAATCATATGAACAACGTGAAATTCCACAGAGGATGGTTAACATCATGAAAACTGTAGTGATTACTGGGAGCACAATGGGGATTGGTTTTGGATTGGCTGAGTCGTTCCTGTCGCAAGGCTGTCAGATCGTGGTCAGTGGAAGGACGTTGGAAAAAGTCGATCAGGCAGTCCAATCTTTGGCGGAGAAATTTGATCCCTCCAGAATTCTGGGAGTGCCCTGTGATGTATCCGATTATCACCAGGTTCGGAATTTATGGGACCGGGCGGTTGAGAGATTTCAACAGGTTGATATCTGGATCAATAACGCAGGTCAGGGACAGGCAATTCAAGATTTTTGGACCTTAGATCACGATCTGATCAAATCTGTGCTTGAAGCTAATTTGCTTGGGCAGATGTATGGCGCCAAGGCAGCACTAAATGGGATGTTGGAACAAGGTCATGGCGCGCTTTACCTGATGGAAGGGAAGGGGGCTAAAGGCGATGTGCAGAAAGGTTTCACCTTGTATGGCACAACCAAACGCGGGCTGAACTTTTTGTTCCACTCATTGGTAAAGGAGATTGACAATCCCAAAGTGATTGTCGGCAGTCTCAGCCCTGGAATGGTGGTTACCGGGCTGCTTACCCGGCAGAAAGAAGCCGACCCTGGGAAATGGGAAAGCACGAAGAAAATTTTCAATATCCTCGCAGACTCGGTTGAGAAGGTCAGCCCCTGGTTGGTGGAGAAAATCCTCAATAATTCAACCCATGGCGCTGAAATCAGGTATTTGTCTACTGCAAAAATCATGTTCAGGTTTTTATCCGCTCCATTTTCAAAAAGAGATTTGTTCCCTGAAGAATAGAACCGATCGAACTTTCCCTGCTGGTTGTGTCTCACCCGACCCGCAGTTTTGTGATTATTAGAAACCGCTTAGCCACACGAATTCACTGGTTGGATCAGCGCTGTAGATCGGACTACGCCCCACCGAATTTATTGGTGTAAAGCACGGAGCATTTGAGCAAACCGCGAACCATTTTTCCCCGCTCCTGGGTTTTAATCGAGTTGTTGATTGAAAATCTTGGCCGGGGAGGTCGCAGGGGGAGGCTCACCCAGGCAAATACTTCAGGTTGTTTCTCTCGCTGTTGTTCATAGCGGATCCAGTCCTCATATTTCATTTTTGATCTCCAGGAAGGGGGTTCTGAGGGTATTTTTACCTGATTATAATAGAACAAATGTTCATGGTCAAGACAATCACAGTTTTTCAGAGAGTAATGGTCGAAAGAAACTGAAAGAAGTACGCTGGGTTAAGGATTATATCGATGCATTGCGGCTGAGTTAATTTTGGATGCTGTATAATATTTAAGTTGGAAAGGAATTGATCAGAAAATCAAATGGACGAGGAGCGCATTATGGAAGTTTACAAACGTTTGGCACAACGCTTAGATTCGCTTCCCCAGGGTTACCCTGAAACAGATGACGGCTCAGAACTGAAGCTGCTGGAGTATCTTTTTACAGAAGAGGAGGCTGTCCTCGGTGCTGAGCTGAAATTAACCCTGGAATCATCCAGTGTGATTGCAGAACGACTGGGTCGAGATAAGAAAGAAACCCGCAGTCTGTTAAAGCAAATGGCTCAACGAGGACTAATCAAAGCAGGCGTGATTGAGGGCGGGTTCGGGTTTGGTTTGCTGCCATTCGCCGTGGGGATCTATGAGTTCCAAACCGGCCGGTTGGATGAAGAAATGTCTCGGTTGTTTGAGAATTATTATCAAAAAGCATTTGGAAAAATGTTGACAATCTCTCCTCAAATCCATCGCGTAGTACCAGTCAACGAGACGATTGATACCGATCTCGCAGTCGAACCGTATGAAAATGTGATCGATATTGTCAAAGGGATGAAATCTTGGGGTGTGACCGACTGTATTTGCCGCCGCCAGCAAGCCTTTATGGGGAATCCCTGTGAGCACCCGCTGGATGTCTGTATGACCTTTAGCGAGCGGCCAGGGGCATATGACAACAGCAGTACAGTCCGAGCACAGACGCTGGATGAAGCCCTGGCAACTTTGCAAAAAGCTGCTGATGCGGGATTGGTCCACTCGGTGAGTAATAACCAGGAAGGGCTGTGGTATATCTGCAACTGCTGCACCTGCTCGTGCGGAATTCTCCGCGGCATTTCCGAACTTGGAATCGCTGATGTGGTGGCGTCTTCATCCTTTGTAAATTCCGTGGATCGAGATGATTGCAGCGGGTGTGAGGCCTGTATCGAGTACTGCCAATTCGACGCCTTGACGATGGACGACAGCGGGATCATGACGGTCAATTCGCTGCGTTGTGTGGGCTGTGGCGTGTGTGTCCCTCATTGTGATATGGAAGCCCTGACCTTGATCAAGCGAGAGGTTACCGAGGCCCCCCCAGTCACCGAAGAAGATTGGATGGAAAAGCGTGCCAAGCTGCTTGGTCTGGATCTTGACCAGGTCAGATAAGCAGAAGTATTTAAAATATAAACAGCTCTGGTGTTCATGCCAGAGCTGTTTTTTGCTTTAAAGAATGCGACCTGGCCCGGATACAATGTTCTCGATGAAGTCAGCGATGTTGTATGGTGTGGGGCCAGGTGCTTCCAGACTGGTATTATAGCAAGATAAGGCCTTTGGGTACCTTACAGAACTGCAAGGTGGGCACAGTACTTTCGGTTGAGGTGTTAAATCAAAAAATAAACACCCGTGTATCGGGTGTTTATTGGGATATTTCAGGTTCAAATAAAGACCGGAAAAACGCTTATTGGCTGAGCTAATTCTCGATTTGCTGGTTGAGGGCTGACAGGATTACTGCTGGTTCGCGGACTTGATTAAGGATTTTCTGGTCCACTGGCAGCGGGTTGCCCCGGAGGTCGAGATAGGCAAGATTTTTGAAATTGGTGAATTCTTCCGGGATCTCTGCTAACTGATTGTCACGCAAGTCCAAATGGGTCAGCTCGGTCAGCTTGCCAATCTCATCGGGAATCATTTTTAATTGGTTGCAGCCCAGATTAAGATGACGCAGCTTGGTAAGCGTTCCGATTTCAGGCGGCAGTGAGTAGATTTTATTGAAGAAAAAATCCAGGTGGATTAAATTATTTAACTGCCCAATTGATTGGGGAATCGTTTCGAGGAGATTGTCGATCACAATCAGTTCATTAAGCCAGTCCAGCGTGTAGACTTCTTCGGGAATTTCAGATAAACCTAATCTCTCTAAAATCAACCATTCGCATCTATTCTGAACTGTCTTCTCTATCTTAGTTTTTGCTAAATTGTAGACCCAGGTTTTTTCATCACTCATTCTTACCTCCGTGGAGAAGCTCGGTAGATTAATTATACCAAATCGGCTTTGTTTTGTGATTGTATTCACTAAATGAAAGCTTGAAAATCCTGATAGCTTTAAAATTCATCGGGAATGGATTATTCTTAGGAGGATTTACCCAGATAGTGTGTAGGCAAGCCGGGTAATTTCTGGTATGTTAATTGGGAGCCATGCAGAGTGACTCGGGAAAAAATTATCGACAATTAACTCTGGTAATCCCAAACAGAATCATCATCAACCAATTTTAAGGAGTATTCGATGTCAGCCAAAAGAACCTCAAGACCCAAAACCAAAAGAAAAGCAGCCAGTTCCAAGTCCTATGTTCGATTTTCAGATACATTAACCGACTCACTAACTGATATCTCGAAAATGATCAACGAACACAAGGATATGATCGACTCGATCCAGGATGTTGCCCTGGAATTGACCAGCGCGATCGGGACGCTGCATACTGTGACGGTGAAGTATGCCGGCAGGGCCAACCAGATCCTCGATGCACTTCTCCCGATTGTTAAAGGCCTCCCAATTATCCCGAAGAAGATCACCAATTTGTTGATAGATCTCGAGAAGTGGACTCAAAAGATCATTGATAATGAAAAGGAAACTTCAATAACGATCAAAGATGTTCGTTCTGGACTGCATACCGGAGATATTTCGAAATTAAAAGGCCATACTGGCGATTTAAAGAAAGTCACGAAAACACTCACTGCCCTGGTTCCCAAATCATAATCTGGTTGATAGTACCAAGCCGAACTTTGTTAGGTTAAAAAGAAACAGCCCCAGATTTTTCCGGGGCTGTTTTTGAACTTATTTAACTTGATCGTTGTTAGTTGACAAATGATCCAAGGTTCTCGAGAATGGTGGAAACAACCACCTGGCTGGACTGCGCCCGGTGGGAAACCTCACCCAGGGGGCTGGCTGAAATTACTGCTTCAATCAGCGCCTCGGTGGTGCTGTCTCCGCGGTTCTTGGCTGAAAGAAAAGCCAGACCGGCGCTCAGTAAATCCCCGGCATCCAGTCCTGCGTCTCCCTCGGCGTCACCACCAAGTAAACCACCCAGCATCCCGGCGATTGGAGAGTCCTGGCTGGTTTGGGCTGCGTTTCCGCCGCCCAACAGGGTCTGCACCAGGGTCATCACTGTGTCTGTGGTGATCGATTTGTCTTGGAAAGTGTCGGCTGCTTCTAAGAGGCCTTTGGAATACACCTGGGCGGAGCCGCTTTTTTGTTTCATCAACAGCTCGCCAGCATTCAGCAGCTGATCAGCAGGGCTTGCTTTGCTCTTATCGCCGACAGCCTGGGTCACCAAATTAAAAATCTGTACCATGTTGTCACCATGGTCACCATTGTGGGAATCGGCTTTATTCAGGCTGGCCTGATTTTCAGACAGCGCGCCGGACACAGTTTGGAACATGGATAACAGGTTTAGTTGTTGAGACACAATTCCACCTAGCCTTAGTCTTTCTTCATGTGGTCAGGAAGCTCAGGAATTCTGATCTCCAAACCTGCATAAAAGTCTTTGTAATTGTCGCCAATCAGCTCTTTGTTGAACTCGTACATGTAGCGCCAGTATGGCTCAGACATGTCGCCGTAGTACTTCAGCGCGAGGTGAGACCAGGTCTCGTTTTTCTTGACGGTGTGGGTCGCAACCACCTTGGCTTCGGAGCCAGCAATTCGTTTACCAATTTTGCCTTTGAGTGAAGGTTTGGAGCTGGTGCGTGCTGCCGCAGGGGCAGGACGTTTTGCCGGTTTTGCGGCTGGTTTCCTGGCAGGTTTTTTCCCTGGTTTTAGGGCCGCTTGAATTTTTTTGATCGCTTTGGCTTCCTTATCGGATAATTTTTTACCCGCTCCCAGGGTGCCTTCCCCAGCTGCTTCAGCAACTGAATCGGCAAGGGAGCTCAGGAACCGGCGGTAATCGCTGGCGTCTGCTGTATCTGCCTTTGCATCGAGCAGATCATTGATTTCTTCAAGAGCTTGCTCAGCATCGGACAAAGTCGCACCTTTGGTATCTTTTGAAGCTTTGGCGCTGTCTCCTAATACCTCAGCGACCAGTTCGCTGCGGGAGCGGTAGTCTTCGATTACTTTTTTGTAGGCTTTGCTTTCTTTGCCTTTGGTGGTCAATGCAACGTTACCGTCGGCGGCTGCCAGGGCAGCGAAAACCCACTCGGGGCCATCGGTGATCATCTGCCATTCTTGTTTTGAAAAATCTGATTTCTTGGTCATTTTCTGGTTCCTTCCTTAAACTAATTGTTGAAAAACACAAATTTCAAGAAATTATAACATATAGGCGGTCTAGTTTATCTAAAACTGGTATATTTTGGCTATAAAAGAAACGAGAATAATGTTCTCGTGTTATAATTTTTTAATCAACATTACAGATTATCATTGCAGCCAAATTATTCTACTTAACGAAAGGAAGAGGCTATGAAAATCGAAGCAATTGAAGGAATCGGACCAGTATTCGCGAAAAAATTACGGGCAAAGGGAGTGCGATCCACTGGAGAGCTGCTCAAACGCGGCGCCAGCAAAAAAGGGCGGACTCTCTTGGCAGATAAAACCGGAATTAGCGAAACCCTGATCTTGGAATGGGTCAATTTGGCTGATTTGATGCGAATTAAGGGGATCGGCGAGGAATACAGCGATTTGCTAGAGGAAGCAGGCGTAGATACGATCAAAGAACTGCGCAATCGAGTTCCCAAAAACCTGTATGCAAAAATGCTTGAAACAAATGATCAGAAGAAACTCGTTCGCAGAACCCCGACGCTCTCCATGGTTGAGGACTGGGTAAAACAAGCAAAATCAATCGCCCCAGCAGTCACATACTAAAAAGTATTTCGGGTAAAATCCGGGTTTACAGGGCAACTTTAACCTGGAACCGGTGTTGTATTAGTAACACTACGTTCTTTTTACTTGGAGGTAAAAAATGAATCTTTCTGCACCAAAATCAACTACTTTTTATGTCGCTCTTGCACTTGGCGTCCTCGGTTTCCTCGGCTTCTTGATCCCACTTTCGATTTTCACCACATATGCATTCTGGTTTGTCTTCTTGGGATTCGCTCTTCTAGTAGCCGCGGTCCTGGTTCCAAACCTATAAACTATTCATCGATGTGGGAAGCCCTGCCATTTTTTAGGCAGGGCTTCTTTTTTTAATCTAGTTTGGTTTAAAAAAAATCGAGAAAAAACTTCTCGATATTATCATTTCCGAGGGTCTTTTCGCTTGGATTACACCATGGTGAATTTCAACTGATTAATCATCCGTACTTTTTTCTGGATTGAATTTTAATTGAACCTGACGAATTCTATGACCTGGTTTGGTAAACGCGGTAAAATTTAGGTACTGCTCCATATTATTAGCGCGTTTTAGCCTTAGGATGGTTCAAGAATGGATGGAACATATGTGATCGGGCATCTGAATCCAGATCTGGATTCAATTGCCTCTGCTTTAGGCTATGCCTGGCTGCTGCGTGAAAAACGCGGAATTGATGCCACCCCTGCCCGCGCCGGAGGACTTAACCCGCAAACGGTATGGGTGCTCAACCAGCTTGGCTTAGAAGCCCCGCTGCTGCTCACCGATGCCTCTCCGCGGTTCGGGGCAGTCTCTCGCCGCTTTGATACCCTCACTTCTGATATGCCGCTGCGGGATGCATGGAAAATTGCCAACCGCACCGGGGGAATTGCTCCGGTCGTGAATCAGGATGGGACGCCCTATGGGCTTGTTACTGGTTGGAGTATGTTTGAATTCCTCAGCCAGGTCATGGGACCAACCCCGCCCAAAGAAACTGATGTGCTCAGTCGTTTGTTGGAGACATCCTGCGCGGAAGCCTGCAGCACCAATGTCCCGGTGTTTCAAGCAAATGGGCGCATCCGGGATTCGCTTAATCGCATCCTCCGGCTGGAGGATAATGACTTCTTTGTGGTAGATGAAGAGGGACGCTACCTGGGGATTGCCCGCCAGCGTGATTTACTTAACCCGCCCCGGATTAAGTTGATCCTGGTAGATCATAACGAGCAGCGTCAGGCAATCGGTTCCTTGAACGAAGCTGAACTACTTGAAATCCTCGACCATCACCGCCTGGACAACCCATCAACACATACCCCCATTCGTTTCAGTGTCGACGTAGTCGGCAGCACCAGCACTTTGGTATCGGAACGTATCGAGGATGCTGGGATGAGTGCACCGCCGGAAATTGCCGGTGTGCTGCTCGCCGGGGTGTTCTCAGACACTTTAACCTTAACTTCTCCCACCACCACCGAGCGCGATCATCGCGCCGCAGAACGATTGGGCCGCTGGGCATTTGTCTCAGGGGCGGCGCTTGATGGAGAAACACTTGAATCTTTTGGGCAGCAGGTAATTTCTGCGGGCGCAGGTTTAGAATCGCGTGCTCCGGAAGAGATCGTCAATACCGATATGAAGCGTTACGAGGCTGGGTCTTATAAATTCAGCATTGCCCAGGCTGAAGTGACCAAATATATTGACTCGGAATCCCTTGCTGAAGAACTGAAAGATGCCCTCGAACAGCAGCGGGATAAAAATGGCCTCGATTTCTCGCTGCTGATGATTACCAATGTAGTACGTGGTTCGAGCCGCTTGATGTTTTCGGAACCGCTGCCGATTATGACAGAAATTCCCTATCCATTAATGCCTGATGGCACTTACAATGTCAAAGGGGTTGTATCTCGTAAGAAGCAGCTGCTTCCGGTACTGCTTGGAATAGTAGAATAGTGAGGTTACCGCATGCTGTTTAAGGAAATCGCAGAAATCATTGATCAACAAGGTACTGCAGCTTTGTGTATCCTCGTGCAAACCAAAGGATCAACGCCGCGACAGGCGGGCAGTAAAATGCTGGTTTTCCCTGATGGGCGAATCTCTGGAACAATTGGGGGAGGGGAAATGGAGCACCGCGTGGTGCAGGAAGCTTTGGATGCAATTCAGGTGGGGAAACCGCGTTTAATTTCTTATAAAATGACCGATCCGCAGGATGGAGATCCTGGTTTGTGCGGCGGGCAGCTGGAGGTATATGTGGAACCGATTCTACCTAAAAAAGCGGTAATTGTCGTTGGCGCGGGACATGTCGGTCAGGCAGTTGCCAAGCTGGCAAAGTGGTTGGGTTACTATCTGATCATCAGTGACGACCGCCCAGATTTTGCCGTTCCCGACCGGGTGCCAGATGCAGATGTTTATCATACTGGCCCGATGGGGGAGCTGATCGAATCCCAACAAATCCATAATCAGAGCAATCTGGTACTCACTACCCGCGGTGTAGACCTTGATTCGGCCGGTTTGCCAGCGATGCTCGCAACGGAGGCGGCATACATTGGTGTAATTGGCTCTAAACGCCGCTGGGAAACTACCCGTAAGATGCTGCTCGAGTCAGGAATACCCGTTGAACAGATTTCCAGGATCCATTCCCCAATGGGGCTTGAGCTGCATGCTGAAACTCCCGAGGAGATCGCAGTCAGCATCCTGGCTGAAATCATCATGCTTTCCAAAGGCGGCGACGGTAAAGAGATGAAGTCCGGTTAAATCGGTCCTTAATTGGAGATTACAGATTGGCTCAAAGCGAGTAGAATAAATTAACCATTTGGCATCAAATTTTAGTAAGCGAGCGAAATAATGTGGCAGACCTACATCCAACCAAATAATATCGAAGAAGCACTCACAATCCTCTCAGAGGGCGGTCAGGCGGCGCGGGTTGTTGCTGGGGCGACAGACCTGATACTTGAAATTGAGGCTGGTTTCCACCCAGAGCTGGTTACATTGGTCGATCTCACTCGGGTTCCAGGCCTGGACCAGATTATCCTGGATGAGGATAATTACATCCATCTCGGCCCAATGGTCACTCACAATGATTGTGTAGCCTCAAAATTAATCGTTGAGCAGGCGTTCCCATTGGCGCAAGCGTGCTGGCAGGTCGGCGCTCCCCAGATCCGCAATCGCGGTACAGTCGCCGGCAACCTGATTACTGCCTCACCGGCCAATGACACAATTTCCCCGCTGATTGCCATGGGCGCTCAGTTGACCCTGCGTTCAAAAGAGGGAGAACGCACGCTTGCGCTTGAAGATTTTTATTCTGGTGTACGGAAAACCGCGCTAAAGACTGGCGAAATTCTTGTTGATATCTTCTTTCCGGCATTATCTCCTCAGCAGAGAGGTACCTTCTACAAGGTTGGTCTGCGAAAAGCTCAGGCGATTTCTGTGGTCAACCTCTCAGTGGTGCTTTCCTTTGAAGAAGAAGTCATCACTGAAGCAGCCGTGGCTCTGGGGGCGGTTTCACCAACGATTATCCATGCCCAACCGGCAGAGGAATATCTGCTTGGAAAGAAACTGACCGAAGATGTTATTATTGAAGCGTCTCGCCTGGCAATGGCAGCTGCCCAGCCGATTGATGATTTGCGCGGCAGCGCAAATTACCGCCGCTACCTGATCGGGGTGATTGCTCAACGCAGCCTGGAAGCACTGGCAGCCGGCACTCAGGCAGATGATTTTCCACAATCACCACCCTTACTGGCCTTCAATCAGAATGCCGCCCGGCTTGAGAAATTGGTCAAGTTTTCCGACAGCGAAACGATTGAAACTACAATCAATGGTAAAGCCTACACGTTTA
The DNA here is from genome assembly GCA_039714215.1 of Chloroflexota bacterium. Taxonomy (GTDB): domain Bacteria; phylum Chloroflexota; class Anaerolineae; order Anaerolineales; family UBA11579; genus UBA11579. Next base: position 11,266 of record JBDLJU010000026.1, read on the forward strand.
CTTCAGGTCATCACAAGACCCTGCTGCATTTGCTGAGAGAAGAAGCCATGCTCACCGGCACAAAAGAAGGCTGCTCAGAAGGAGAGTGCGGCGCATGTACAGTTTTCCTCGATGGAGAGGCCGTGATGAGCTGCCTGGTACCCGCTCCACGGGCACATCGTGCAGAAATCTATACCGTTGAAGGGCTTGCCACGGACGGTAACCTGCACGAAATTCAACAAACCTTCATTGAAGATGCTGCCGTGCAGTGTGGTTACTGTACGCCAGGCTTCTTAATGTCCGCAGCAAAATTATTAGAAGAAATTCCGGAACCTGATAGAGCACAAATTCAGCAGGCCATTACCGGAAATTTGTGCCGCTGTACAGGATATTATAAGATTATTGAGGCAATTGAAAATGCCGCGAAAGCGAGGTAGATGAAATGACATATGATCCCGATTTGGCTCGAGGAAGACGTGAACGCGACGCTGAGCCGCATCCGTTTTGGCGTGGTGTCGGAATCGCGATGATGATTTTAATTCCAATAATTTCATTTATTGTGTCTGATTTATTCATTCAATGGATGAAATTTGAGAAAGGATTTCGGATCCCTGACCCATTAGCAAAATGGGACTGGGATATCCCAGGTTATGGCTATGTGAATGATGCCCTGGCCGTGGTGCTCTTCTCGCTGATCGTGATGATGATCGTTTTTGCGATCCTGACAATTATTAACGCGATTGCTTATCGCGCCACCAGCAATAAAAACTTAATGGTATTTGAGTCTGAACCAGGACGCTATAAACGTAAACGGAAATTGGTGAAACCAACCTACGAAAAACCAAAAAGAAAGTAACAACACTTATGGAACGGACTGTACCGCAAGCTGCCTCTGAAGAGATCGAACTTTATCTCCGCACCTATTACTCCCTGCTGCGCGCCTCAAGCGAGGTGCGTCTGCGCAGCCTCGAGGAGGTTCACGCGGGGATGAACTCCCTGCTGCATCCTCTGGCTCGGAGTTCTGAGATCGATATGTCTGCCTTTGTTTACTCAGTCCTTCGCCTCCCAAAGGAAATTGTCAACGTTGAGCGGGTGGTGCTTGGTCAAAGTTTTGAGATATTTAAACAAAATGGAATAGGAATCCTGGATGACTGGCAGGAAGTTGGTGCACTTGCTCGTAGAAGGTTGTGCTACTATGATCAGAAAGACACCTTAGCCTGCCTGATCTCCAGCAGGTCTGATATTGATGACCTCGTCCCGATCCTGACCGCCTACCAAATCGAGTGGAACAAACTTCATGTGATCCTGCAGGATTTACCCGATGGCTGGGAGTTCTCCGGCTTGCTGGAAGATAAGGCGCGTTGTGAGGAACTCGCTCAAGCAACACAGTTGGAAGAAGAAAATATCACCCGGCTGGCTGCAATCTGGGGAGGGGAGTTCGAGCAAATCATCGAAGCGGTTGCTGATCGGCGGATTGATTTGCGGATTCAGCTGTTGAATGGTTCATTAACCGAATACCGGCGGGCGACCCACCTCTGGTGGCAGCGAATTGCGGAAAACACACCACAATTGGATCAGCGACCGGTATATTTTGTATCGAGCAATCCACACAGCTTGGTCAATATGGTTTCAGGTTTTGCTTTGCAGAACCAGCAGCCCCTCTTAGATTTTTTAGCAGATTCCGAGGACATGGAATTGAAAGAGGAATGGGAGAAGATCAATGCGGATGAAGTTCCCTCTTCTGAGGAGAATTTTTTATATTATTTGCTCAAGAAAGCACTTGCCACCCCAGAAGGTGCAGAACTGGCTGCTGCGCGACAAAAAATTGAGGAAGCCAGCTCAATTTTCCGGATTAAAAGCGAACATAGTTTTGATATCACCGCCCAGGTAATTTCGCTGGCGGATTTAAACCCGGCGATGATTGACCCGCGTCTGAAAACCGGGGGTAACGATGTGTTCAAACAGAGTGATGCCTTAATCCTCAACATCGATTATCCACTTGGCCTGGCAGCTTACCAGGTGCTTACCGAGGTCGCAGACAATGTTGGGAAGGTGCTGGGGATCTATATTATCGGGAAAGCCGCGACCCTCAACGGGGTGGTCGGCGATGTGATGATCCCCAATGTGGTCTATGACGGTCATTCTCTGAATACGTTTATTTTCAGCAATTGTTTCTCTGCTGCCGACGTATCGCCTTTCCTGGTGTACGGCACAGCATTGGACAACCAAAAAGCGATCACCGTGCAGGGTACTTTCCTGCAGAATATTGATTATATGGATGTGTTTTACCGTGAGGGTTACACCGATATCGAGATGGAGGGCGGACCATACCTTTCGGCGGTTTACGAGATGCTCCGTCCCAAGCGGCACCCAACCAACGAGGTCGTCAGTTTCCATGATTTGCCTTTTGATTTTGGTATGCTGCACTATGCCTCAGATAAGCCAATGAGTAAGGGGACAAATCTTGGGGCAGCGAATTTGTCGTATTTTGGAATGGATCCATCGTACGCCACTGCCGCGGCGGCATTGAAACGAATTTTTGAAGTGGAACGCTTACGGCTGCAGGCCTGATAGCACGTAACCGAGGTAGATTGAATTGATTACAGTACGAGGTATTAAATGAGAGCAATTGGATCATCTGCAGCGAGAATTGATGCACACGACAAGGTCACTGGTGAAGCTCAGTATCCTGGTGATCTCAATATGGATAATCAGGCTTATTTAAAAATCCTCTTTGCTGGCCGTCCCCATGCGATCGTCCAAAAGGTGGATACCACCAAAGCAGCAGCGCTTGAGGGGGTGCTCGGTGTGTTTACCGCTGCAGACGTTCCAGTTAACGAATATGGTTTGACGATGAAAGATCAACCGGTCCTGTGCGGGCCAGGGTCCGACAAGCAGTATACTGACCGCGTCCGCTTTGTGGGGGATCAGGTTGCTGCAGTGGTTGCCGAAACCGAGGCGATTGCAGCCCAGGCATGCGGTTTGATCGAAGTGACCTATCAAGATTTACCGGTCCTCACGGATATGGAAGAGGCTCGGGCTGCCGATGCCGTGCTGCTGCACCCGGACAAAGAGAGTAATGCTTACTATCATTATCAAATTGATAAAGGTGATGTAGAGCAGGCTCTCGCTCAAGCGGATGTGGTGGTGAGCGGCGAATATTACACCCCGGCACAAGAGCATGCTTATTTGGCTCCCGAGTCAGGAATTGCCTATCTGGATGATGAAAGCCGGATCACGATTGCAGTGGCCGGCCAGTGGGCGCATGAAGAGCAGGCAATGATCGCCCATGCCCTGGATTTACCGATTGAACAGATCCGCGTGATCCACCCGGCGATTGGGGGGGCATTTGGCGGGCGGGAAGATATTTCTATCCAATTAGTAATGGCCTTGGCAGTCTGGCGTTTGCAGCAGCGTGGGATTGAACGCCCGATTAAGATCATCTGGTCTCGCCAGGAATCGATCATCGGTCATCACAAACGCCATCCATATTTGATCCGTACCACCTGGGGAGCAACCAAAGATGGCAAGATCACTGCCGCCAAATCTGAAGTGCTTGCTGATGCCGGAGCGTATAACTACACATCGAATAAGGTGTTGGGAAATGCTCTTTTAGCGGTTTCTGGCCCTTATGCGATTGAAAACGTTTACGTGGATGCACAGGCAATCTATACCAACCATCTTCCTGGAGGGGCCTTCCGAGGGTTTGGCGGGCCGCAGGGTGCCTTTGCAGCAGAGATGCAGATGGCTAAATTGGCAGAGAAACTGGGAATCGACCCGGTTGAGCTGCGGATGAAAAACATGATCACAGACGGCGTCCCAAGTCACACCCAGACGCCTTTACCGCCTCCCGTAACGATGGACCGAGTTGTAGAGCAGTGTGCAATCGCGGCTGGTTGGGAAAGCACCCCCAAGGGTTGGGCACTCAAACAGCCGCTGAACAAAATGGGAAAGCAGCATCTCAAGCGCGGGTTAGGTTTTGCCTGCGGCATTAAGAATGTTGGGTTCTCCTTTGGGTTCCCCGAACGCAACTGGGCGACTGTTGAACTCCATGGTGCTGATCAGATTGAAAAGGCTGTTGTCCATCAGGCCGGTTCGGATGTAGGGCAGGGCGCGCATACGGTTTTTCGACAAATTGCTGCCGAAGCGCTCGACCTGCCTTTGGATAAGATCGAAATGGTAGTTGCTGACACTGCAGTTACCAAGGATGCCGGGAGTACTTCTGCTTCAAGGATGACCTTTATGGCAGGCAACGCGATCCGCGGGGCGGCTGAAGAGGCTTTGGAAAAATGGCAGAATGAAGACCGCCCATCAATCGCAGAATTTAAATACACTCCGCCTGCCACCACTACCCTTGAGCCCGGGACTGGAAAAGGATCTCCGAATTTTTCATATGGCTATGTAGCTCAAGCGGTTGATCTTGAGGTGGACACCGAAACCGGTGAAATCCGCCTGATCAAGGTGATCTGTGCTGACGATGTTGGCAAAGCGCTTAACCCCCAGCAGATTACCGGCCAAATTGAAGGCGCAGTTGTTCAGGCTGCCGGTTATGTGATCCAGGAAAACTTTATCCAGCAGGATGGCTATGTGATTACCGATAAACTTTCCAATTATTTGATCCCGACTGTTTTGGATGTGCCCGAAAAAGTGGAGTCGATCATTTTGGAATACGGGGACGAATTGGGCCCCTTCGGCGCCCGTGGGATGGCAGAAATGCCCTTTATCCCCCTGGCACCAGCGATTATCACAGCATTGTTCGATGCTACCGGTGTGTGGTTTGATGAGTTCCCGCTGACCCCCGAGCGGGTGCTGCGCGGCCTGGGAAAATTCTAGTGGCTAGTTGGATCGTCCATCTGCGGATTGCGGAAAAAATTTTAGAAGAAATCCCTGGTCTAATCCCAGATCAATTTGCTATCGGCAATGTCGCACCAGATAGTGGGGTACCTGATGAAAATTGGGAGATTTTTGATCCCCCCCCAACAATCACTCACTTCCAGCCAGAAGATGAAACAAATGAGATCCGTTCGGAGGACCTCCGTTTTTTTCGCGAATACCTGAACTCAGTTTCCTTTGAGAACCATCCGGATCGCTTCTCATTTCTGCTAGGCTACTATTTTCATTTGGTAACCGATAATTTTTGGGGTTTAGATGTCTACAAGCCAACCAAGGAAAAGTATAAGCAGCAATTTGCGGATGATCCCAGTTTCATCTGGGAGGTAAAGAAAGATTGGTATGGGTTAGATTTTTCATATGTTCGCAGCCATCCTGAAAGTTTGTTCTGGAAGATATTTCTACCAGCGGAATACACTACTGAATTCATGGATTTTTTTCCAAAAAACGCGATCACGCAGCAGCTGGACTATATAAAATCTTACTATCAGCGGCGGGATGATGAGGTTGAGGCAAGCTTACGGCTGAATGGAAATATTTACCTGTCTGCTCCAGAAATGGATCAATTTGTGAATATTTCAGTCCAGAAATTACTTAGCATTTTTGAATTAATTTGGATTCAAAAAATTCCGCTCAGTGAATATCGCAGCGGTATGGAACTATTGGAGTCTTTGTGATGCCATTTGAATTCCCAATGCGAGGAGAAATTCATAAACTCAACGCAGAGATTCGTGCTGAACAGCCTGGTGAATTCATCAGCCTGTCGGATGGGGTCACACACTTCCAGATTGATGGACCTGGAGATGGACCGCTGGTTGTTTTGGTGCATGGCTTTTCGGTGCCGTATTTCATTTGGGATCCCACCTTTGAGGCGTTGGTAGAAGCTGGCTACCGGGTCTTGCGCTACGATTTGTTCGGCAGAGGCTATTCAGACCGGCCATTCGTTAGAAATGATCTGGAATTGTTTGACCGCCAGCTGGTTGATTTGTTGGATGCCCTCAACCTCCCCTCAGTTGATGCACTGCTTGGGCTCTCGATGGGTGGGGTGATCACTGCAAATTTCACAGCCAGTCATCCAGAGCGGGTCAGGCGGATTGGGTTGTTCGACCCGGCGGGTTTCCCGGCAGAGTATCCGTTTTATATAAGATTGCTGCTCCTCCCGATCCTGGGGGAAATTATTTTTGGTTCGATTGGTGAGAAATTATTCCAAAAGTTAGCTGGCAATGATTTTTATGACCCCAGGCATATTGATGTATTTTTTGATCAGTACAGAATCCAAATGCAGTATAAAGGCTTTCGACGCTCCCTGCTCTCCACGATGCGCAGCGGGATCTTGGAAACCGGCCTGCCAATCTATCAAGCCGTTGGTGGGCTAGAAATACCTGCCATTTTGGTGTGGGGCGAGCATGATCACACCGTACCTTTTGAAAATAGCCAATCATTAATTAAGGCTGTTCCCCAGGCTGAATTTTATCCAATCGCTAACAGCGGTCACATCCCGCATTATGAAAATGCAGTGGAGGTAAATCCATTATTACTAGAATTTCTCAAAAAATGAACTCACGAATATTAATCCAAGGTGGAGGGGACCTGGCCAGCGGGGTGGCGGCCAGATTACACCGCGCCGGCTTTCAGGTATTGATCACGGAGCTTCCCCAGCCGCTGGTGGTGCGCAGGTTGGTTTCATTTGCCGAAGCGGTTTACGCTGGTGAAGTCCAGGTTGAGGGAATCACTGCTCAGCTTTCCGAAAATTTCACTCAGGTTGAAAGCATCATCTCAAACCAGGCAATTGCTGTGTTGGTCGATCCAGACCTGAACTGCATCGAGTCATTTGACCCCCTCGTATTGATTGATGCCAGGATGACCAAAAAAAGCCAAGACAGCCGGCCAGCCGATGTCCCCTTGGTGATCGGTCTAGGCCCTGGTTTTTCCGCGGGACGTAATTGTGACGCGGTGATTGAAACCATGCGCGGCCATACCCTCGGGCGGGTGATCTGGCAGGGTGAGGCCCTCCCAGACACAAAAATCCCCGAAACTATATCGGGTAGAGACCACGATCGGGTGCTGCGTGCCCCTGCGGATGGACTGCTGCGGACACATGCCCAGATCGCAGATCAGGTCAAAGAAGGCGAATTACTAGCTGAGGTTGCTGGGGTCAAGGTGAAAGCGCCGTTTACTGGCGTGGTTCGGGGTTTGCTCCACGACAAACTCGTGGTAAAAACCGGGATGAAAATCGGCGATGTGGACCCCAGAAATGATCCGCTTTTCTGCTCCCTGATCTCAGATAAAGCATTGGCGATCGGGGGCGGAGTGTTGGAAGCGATCCTTGCTAAACCCGAAATCCGGGCGAAGCTGTAATTTTTGATCATCCTGAATGGCTCCACCCAGTTCACGAATCTTTTTACGGAGATCCCTTGCACCTGATTGATGCTGTCCAACTTAAGGAGAATACTCGATTGGCGCTCGTTGGCGCAGGTGGAAAAACGACTGCGTTGTTCCGCCTGGCCGAGCAGTGGGTGGCTTCTACGGAGAAATCGATCCTGCTGACTACCAGCACTCACCTGGCGGAAGTTGAAGCTGCTTCAGCAGATCATCATATTGTCGTCCGCCAACAAGCTGATCTTGACATCTTTCATCCTGCGTTGCCTCAAGGGGTTGTGCTGCTCAGCGGACCTTCTATAGAAAACTCACGGGTGGCGGGATTACCTGAGGAAATCCTCGAAAAAATAAATCAGATTGCTGATGATCATCAAGTGCCTTTACTCATCGAAGCAGATGGTTCTGCCCAGAGACCGCTGAAAGCGCCCGCTGATTACGAACCGGTTATCCCGGATTTTGTCGATGCGGTGATCGTTGTGGTTGGAATGAGCGCAGTCGGTAGGCGCCTGGATCAAAATTGGGTTCACCGGGTTGAGTTATTTTCTTCATTAACCGGCCTGGGTGAAAATTCAAAGATCACCGTGCAATCAATCTCCAAAATGCTACTTTCCCCTGTGGGTGGTTTGAAAGACATCCCGGCAGGTGTACGCAAGATCGTATTGTTTAATCAATGTGAAGGGGCTCAGGCGGCTGGAGCAGCAAAAGCGATCACCAGAAGGCTCCTGCAAACCTACGAGCAGGTGATCATTGCCTCCCTGAAAACAAAAAGCAGTCAAGAAGTGATTTCCAGTAATTTCCCGGTTGCGGGAATTGTCCTCGCTGCCGGGGGTTCCCAGCGCCTGGGGCAGCCCAAACAGCTGCTGGATTGGCAGGGACAGCCCTTTGTGACCGCTGTGGTAAAAACCGCTCAGGCTGCCGGACTTTCACCCGTATATGTCGTGGTCGGCGCATCTGCCAGCGAGGTTGAGTCTGCCTTAACAGGGTTAGAAGTGGAAATTTTCCGCAACCCAGATTGGGAGTCAGGACAGGCATCTTCACTTAGAATTGGGATTGAAAATTTGCCTCCCGAAATTCAAGCAGCGGTGGTGCTGTTGGTAGATCAACCCCAGATCCCGCCAACTTTGATCGAAGCTTTGATTGCAGAGCATGCCATTCAAAACGCTCCGATCGTCGCCCCGATGATTGATCATCGCAGAGGAAATCCGGTGCTGTTTGACCGGGAAACTTTTCGAGATTTAACCTCGATCTCGGGTGATATCGGCGGCAGGAAGATATTTTCCCGCTACCCGGTTCACTTTCTGCCCTGGCTCGATCCACGCCTGGGGTTGGATGTGGATTCGCCGGAAGATTATCAAAGATTAATCGATGCCTGGAAACCCACCTGACCTTTGGCGCATCCTCGATAACTTGCACTTTCATCTACTTTGTGCTATTTTGAATACAGGATATTTTGGTATTTTACCAGCAGAATTTTTCTATTTATCGGATCAAATTTCTTGCGGCCAGTTAAATTCGTATCGAGAAGGTCGTCCTCCAAGCGGAAGGCGGATCCAAATTAATACTTTGAATAAGATTGAATCATTTAGCTAGAAATTTGCCAGGTAAGGATATCCAAAAGAAGGTAGAAGAAATGTCTGTGATTCGCTCATTTATTGCAATAGATTTACCTGAGACGCTTTTCGCTGGAATGCGGAAGGCTTCAGACCAGCTGCAAGAAATGCTTGAAGGGCAGCCAATCCGCTGGGTACCGGTGGAAAATATCCACCTGACTTTGAAGTTTTTGGGAGACGTCTCTGAGAGAAACATTCCAATGATTACAGAGATCCTGGAGTCGGAGGCCGGAAATCATTGTAGTTTTGAAATCAGTGTCGGCGGGTTTGGTGTTTTCCCCACCTATGCGCGGCCGCGGGTGATCTGGGTTGGCGTAGAGGGACCCGAAGAACTGTTTAACCTCCAGCGGCGAATTGATCTGGAAACTGCCCGCCTGGGTTATGCTCCCGGCCAAAGAGATTTTAGCCCGCATTTGACCTTTGGGCGAATTTCTCGGAATGCCTCCCCTGCCCAGATTCGGAAAATTAGCGAATTGCTCCGGAAACACAAGTTAGGTTTTTTGGGAGCGGCCCGGATTGGGGAAGTCAGTTTATTTAGAAGCGATCTTGGCGCCGGTGGGGCGGTGTATTCTAAGATTTCGGTCTCAAAGCTTTTAGAAAAATAAATAATAAGAGGTGAGTTTGGACGCTTTAGAAGTAGCACGTACTATT
>JBDLJU010000027.1:0-20594 GCA_039714215.1 Chloroflexota bacterium
AAGCATGGCCAGCATGGTTGCCGGTATGCTGGTGGTTGCCAGCTTCTTTATCACCATTCTTTCGGATGCTGTCGAAGAATTGGAACGCGCCGCCGATTTCTCACCCCTGACTTATTTTGAGACGGGTACCGCCATTGATAATGGCCTTAACCTGACCTGGTTTGGTATTTTCATTGCTATTGACCTGGTTCTGGTTTTAATCTCCTGGCAGTTGTTCCAACGCCGTGATGTGCGCGTCGGAGGAGAAGGCAGCTGGCCGCTTTCGATCCCGAAATTTGCGAAAAAGTAAATGATCTCATTAATTACGAGCGGGGAGCTTGCTCCCCGCTCGTAACGTTTAATTAATAAGGGAGGATTAATCTCAATCTTCCTGGCGGGAATCAAAAATCAACCGAAATCATTTCAAAAAGATTAATAGGAACAATATCTGGCTGCCGCCCAGCCAAATTTGATATAATAAGACAATTGGGAAAAATCCTATCCAATTATTTTGGTATTTTATGTTTTTGGAGCAAGTGGTTTGAATTCTGAACACCATAGTTCGTACGGCAAGCAGGGAAATCAGAAAATCAGCAGACGCAATCAGGCTGGTCCACTCGGGATATTTGGGATGCTGCTGTCTGCCCTGGGGATCCTGATTTGTCTCGCCATCTTCGGCGCTTCAGTCTACGCGGATTTTGAGGCTACGATGTTTGATAATCCTCCGAATGCTAAAGAGACGATACGACCTTTCACCTGTCCAATCGTGATCGATATCGACGAGATCGGGGTTGTCCGGGCGACGGTTAAAAATGTTTCCCCGGCGATCGTACGCCAGACGGTGATCGGATATTTTGGCCAGCTTACCAGTGAGACGATGCGGGAAGAAACTTTCAAATCATATTTTGATCCCTATGAAGCTAAAGAGGTCGAATGGGAGATCGCCGCCGATGATGCGGTTGGCGACCACTTGATTCTGGTAAAGGTGCACTTGAAAGGCAGGCTGGTTACCCCTGCCCGTGAGTCGGTCTGCGGTGTGCTGGTCTTTGACCTGCCTGGTAATTTCACTGGAACACAGGTGCTGATCTTCCTGATTGTGGCCGGTCTGGCGCTGATGGTTGGGGGCGGCAGAGTCTGGTGGGCTTTCTCTGTTCCCAGGGTGCCGTTCAACCCCGCGGAAAAATGGGCGGTGATCAGTTTGATCGTGATCATCGTGGTTGGCCTTTTCTCCAGCTACTTCGGGATCTTTGTGCTGGCGGTCGCTTTGTTCTACATCGCCACCTTGATAACCGGGGTGATGCTGCCGCATTTTTTCCTCTCACACAGAAAGCCGTAGCCAGGCGGGCTCGAATTCTGTAAAGAATGGGGGAATGCTTTGACGCTTAGTTCGTCCTCTTATATAATTGGTCAACATTTGAGGAGTCTATCCCGGAATATCCCCTCAAGGAAAATGGAAGAGTATATGGAACTTTGTGATTATTCAGCATACGAACTGGTTGAACTTATTAAATCTAAGCAGCACACGGCTGTTGATCTGGTTAATTCGGTTTTCAAACGGATTGAGCAGGTCGAAGGCCGCACTGGCGCGGTGGGGAATGATGAACTTCCCGAAGACGCTGAGAAGGTGCACGCTTTCATTACCCTGACCAAAGACCGGGCGCTTGCCCAGGCTGCGGAAGTTGACCGCAAAATCGCCGCTGGCGAAGATCCCGGCCCGCTGGCAGGCGTACCGTTCAGCGCTAAAGACATCTTTACCGTTGAGGGCATCCTCTCATCCGCCGGCTCAAAGATCCTGGCAAATTTTGAAGCGCCCTACACTGCCACGCTGGTTTCCCGGATGGAGCAGGCCGGCGCGGTGATGATTGGGAAGGCCAACCTGGATGAGTTTGCCTACGGCTCTTCGACTGAAGCCTCCGCGTTTAAACCGGTGACCCGCAACCCGTGGGATACTTCCCGGGTGCCGGGCGGTTCTTCGGGGGGCAGCACTGCCTCGGTTGCCGCCGGAGAGAGCGTGCTCTCAATTGGCACCGACACCGGCGGTTCGATCCGCCAGCCGGCATCCTTCTGCGGGGTGGTTGGGGTCAAGCCGACCTATGGGCGGGTCTCCCGTTACGGGTTGATCGCTTTCGGCTCATCCTTAGATTGCCCGGGGCCGGTCGCAAAAAATGTCACCGACGCGGCGATGCTGCTCTCGGTGATCGCCGGACATGATCCACACGATGCCACCAGCGCCACCCACCAGCCGCAGGATTACCTCGCCGAATTGGAAAAAGGCGTCAAGGGTTTGCGGATTGGCCTGTCTCCGGATTATATGAGCATCGCTTATCCCAATCCGCAGACCGGCGAGATCGAACACCAACCGCTGCCTGAGCAGATCGTCAGGTCGGTGGAGCGTTCGGCACAGGTGCTCGCCAAGATGGGGGCGGAAATCGTCGAAGATATCCCCATGCCGCACACCCGTTACGGCATCCCGGTCTATTTTGTGATCTCCCGAGTGGAGGCCGCTTCCAACCTGCAGCGTTTTGACGGGGTCAAGTACGGTCACCGCACCGATCAGCAGGTTGATAACCTTGAAGAAATGTACACGCAGACCCGCTCCGAGGGGTTTGGGCAGGAGCCGAAGCTGCGCATCCTGATGGGGATGTATATCAGCGCCACTGCGGCGGAGAAGTCCTATTACCAGCGAGCTTTGATGGCCCGCACGCTGATCCGCTCCGATTTTGAGGCCGCTTTCGAGAAGGTCGATGTGCTCCTCACCCCGACCTCCCCGACGACCGCATTCCCGGTCGGTGACGTTTACGGCGACTCGCTGCTGATGCAGTACGCCGACTACTGCACGGTGACCGCCAATGAGGCCGGCGTCCCTGGCCTGTCGATGCCCTGCGGCCTGGACGAGAACAAGCTTCCCATCGGCCTGCAGATCCTCGGCGCTGACTACCGCGAGGACATTGTCCTGCGGGTGGCACATGCTTTCGAGCAGGCCACGGCCGATGAAGCCTGGCGGCAGGAAAAACCCCAGGTGCTGCGAGACTTGCCGCCGAATGATTAAGTTGAAACTGAGGTCATGACTATGCCTGAATATGAAGCCGTAATTGGGCTGGAAACCCACATCCAGCTGAACACCAACACCAAGATCTTTTGCTCCTGCAGCGCTGATTCCTGGGGGGCTGAGCCGAACACCAATATCTGCCCGGTGTGCAGCGGGCTGCCCGGGGTGCTCCCTGTGCCTAACCGTGCGGTGGTAGAAAAAGCCGTGCTGCTGGCAAAGGCGATGAATTCCGAGATCAAGACCGACTCGTACTTCGACCGCAAAAATTATTTTTACCCCGACCTGCCTAAAGGCTACCAGATCACCCAGAACGACCAGCCGATCGCGGTGGGCGGTTACCTGGATGTGCCCATGGAGGGCTACGAGCGGCGGGTGTTCATCACCAAGCTGCACATGGAAGAGGACGCCGGCAAGACCAAGCTCGAGCCGGGCCGCCGGATGGTGGATTTCAACCGCTGCGGTGTACCGCTGATCGAGATGGTCACCGGCCCCAACCTGCACTCGCCCGATGAGGTCGTGCAGTACATGATCCGCCTGCGCCAGTTATTACGCTGGCTGGACATCTCCGAAGCGGACATGGAAAAAGGCCAGTTCCGCGCCGACGGGAACATTTCGGTGCGGGTCAAGGGCAGTGAGGTGCTCAACGCCAAGACCGAGATCAAGAATGTCAACTCGATCGAGTCGCTGCGGGCCGCCCTGGAATTGGAATTCAAGCGCCAGGTTAAAGAAACCGAGGCGGGCAACCGCATCGAGGAATGGACGCTGGATTGGAACGAAGATACCCAGACGCTGAGCAAGATGCGCTCCAAGGAAACCGTGGCAGACTACCGCTACTTCAAAGAGCCGGACCTGCTGATGGTACACCTCGACGATGCCTGGAAAACGGAGATCCTCGCCGACTTTCCCGAGCTGCCCCTGCCGCGCCGCGCCCGTTTCATCGAGCAGTACCAGCTGCCGCTCTACGACGCCGACATCCTCACCAGCGAACGCAGCCTCTCTGAGTATTTCGAGACGGCGGTCTCCGCCTACGGTGGGGACGCCAAACGGGTCTCTAACTGGGTGATGAATGATGTGCTCAAGCTGCTCAACGAACTGGCCACCACTGCTGGCGAGCTGAAGCTCACCGCCGAGTACCTCGCCGAGATCATCCAATTGGTGGATGCCAAGACGGTCAACTCCACCACCGGCAGAGCCTTGTTGGAGAAGGTGCAGGAGAGTGGGGTAGCGCCGAAAGAGATCGTCGAAGCTGAGGGGCTGGGGCAGGTCTCAGACAGCAGGGCGATCCGTGAGATCGCCGCGCAAATCATCGCCGACAATCCTGGCAACACTGAGAAGTTCCGCGGCGGCAAAGACAGCCTGATCGGCTGGTTTGTCGGCCAGGTGATGCGTGCTTCGGGCGGTAAAGCCGACCCCAACCTGGCGCGTGAGGTGCTGCTGGAACTATTGAACGAGTAAAAAAACCTTCCAGGTCTTCAGGACCTGGAAGGTTTCGTATCTGACGGGTTGGGTGATCACCTGCCTGAATAAACCCTGTGGGTTAATTGGAGGGAATATTTGATGAGACGATTAATGTTTAAATTTCGGATTGATCTATTGTTTCCCTCAGATACTTCTTTTCCGCACCTGGGTGCTTGCACAGCGCCCTATCTTGGGGGATAATTCACCATAATCTCTCCTGGAGCACATTATGCAAGCTTTCAAAACCTTCCTTTCCGATTACCCAAGCCACGGCTGGCTGGGACTGCTGTTGATCGTCGAGTTCTGGACGGTCAATTGGATCGGGGACGGACTGCGTACCTCGTGGGCGTTTTTCCCGCTGTGGTTGGGCTACTGCCTGGCGGTCGATGGACTGGTGCTTCTCCGTAAAGGCACTTCGCTGTTTACCCGCAGCAAAACCCGCTACCTGGGCCTGTTCGCCGTCTCTGTCCTCGGCTGGTGGCTGTTCGAGCTGCTCAACTGGCGCACCCAAAACTGGGCCTACCTTGGCACTGAAACCTTCTCCCGCCTGGAGTACGGCCTGCTCGCCTCACTGAGCTTCTCAACCGTGATCCCAGCGGTGTTTGGCACCGCAGAGCTGGTGGGGACTTTTGGTTGGGTCAAACGGCTTGAGCCCGGCTGGAAAATAGCGGACACCAAGCGCAATGCCTGGCTGGTGTTCCTCCTCGGCTGGTTGATGCTGGCGCTGATGCTCGCCTGGCCGCGCTACTTTTTCCCATTCATGTGGCTCTCGGTGTTCTTTATCCTTGAGCCGATCAACCTCTGGCTGGGGAATCGGACGTTGGCGAGTTCAGTGTCGAAAGGTGATTGGCGTCCGCTGGTCAGTCTGTGGCTCGGCGGGTTGATCTGCGGCTTTTTCTGGGAGCTTTGGAACTTTTACTCGTACCCCAAGTGGGTGTATTTTGTGCCTGGGGTTGATTTTTGGCATATTTTCGAGATGCCCGCGCTGGGCTACGGGGGCTATCTGCCCTTCGCCATGGAACTGTATGCGATGTATCATTATGTGCGCGGGGTGTTTGGGAAACAGGGGCAGGGGTATGTTGAGTTGGGGTAAAAAACCCTTACCCTGGTTTTGGAACAACAATCGCCATTATTTGACATCCCTCTCCCAATTTTGGGAGAGGGACGGCGCTCGAATTTTCGCTGCGCTTGCTTCTTGGCCGGAAAGACACAAAAAAAGTGTTGCGAAAAAAATAATCTAATGATCACTAATTTCTAAGATTTCGTTTTAACATATAGAAAAGAACTTCACCAAAGAACCCAACTCGTGTCGTTCCGAGCGAGCGCAGCGAGTCGAGGAATTATTATTGAGATTGTTAATCAATCTAGCTCGCTCTAGCTCAGTGTAGAAAATAATTCCTCCGCTCGAAGCTGCGCTGCGCTTGCTTCTCGGTCGGAACGACACAAATAAAATGATGGCTAATAAATACTACGTTTACATAATATCAAATGATGTAGGTATGCTGTATCTTGGGGTCACAAATGACCTTTACCGCAGGTTCTATGAGCACAAAAATAAACTTGTGAAAGGTCATTCTCAAAAATACAACATGAATCGTTTAGTCTATTATGAGGAAACCAGCGATGTGTTAATTGCAATTGAACGGGAAAAGCAACTCAAGGGCTGGCGCAGGGAAAAGAAAATTGCATTGATCGAGAAGGAAAACCCTAAATTTATGGACTTAAGCGGAGGTTGGTATGAGGAGTAAACAAATAACTAATCGTGTCATTCTGAGCGAGCGCAGCGAGTCGAAGAATCTTTATAAGAATTGTTAAAATTCCGACCAGTTCTAACTTTTCAGGTGATTAAAGTTTCTCCAGCCTTTGACTGTTCAGAGTAACTTGAAATATTTTTCTCCTTCTTATGCTCTTGGGTGGGGGTTAATCTCTCAACGCAGCCAGAAGCAGACCAACCAGCTTCGGCCATGAGGGATACGCTTCAAAAGCCGCCAGCTTCCTGGCAAAGATATCTGCCCGCTTCGCCCGAATTGTCAGCGGATCCAGGCGCTTGAACGGCGCCTTTACGACCACCTTCTCAACATGATCGAGCATCAGGAAATTGAAGTTCTTTCCCCTGCCGGATTGGATGTCGTAGATATCGTGGCCAGGAGGCGCACCCCAGGGGCAGATCGTAAAGTATGTTGAGTAGAACGCCAGCATATTGACTGCCACCGTACCGTAATGCAGATTGGCGATTGCGCGGTCAACTGCTTCTGCGACCCCTGGTTGAACCAGCGACTTAGGATGCACGATCAAGATCGCACAAAGTGTTCCCCAGAGGGTGTTGTTGGCAAAATCTACCGCATTATCAAGGAATTCTTCGATGCTGTCGGCCTTGAGGGATACTTCTGCGCTCAACCCACCAAAGCCCTCTCTTCTGAAACAGATATCATCGGTAACCTCAGGATCGAGATCAGAGCAGATCGTCCAGGGGAGGTGATCGCCCACTGCTGTTCCCATTAAATGCGCATCTGGATGTGCTGTGAGGAAATCT
Source organism: Chloroflexota bacterium (assembly GCA_039714215.1). Lineage (GTDB taxonomy): Bacteria > Chloroflexota > Anaerolineae > Anaerolineales > UBA11579 > UBA11579. The sequence goes on from JBDLJU010000027.1 coordinate 7,020, forward strand.
TGATGGATTTGGAAGGCGCCCGGGTAATACGCCTTGCGGGTAGGGTATTGGCTTAATTCATTTTTGAGGGTATCCATAAAACGGTTTTTATCAGGCCATGAACCATGTTGGATGATCACCCGCGGGGTTAGGCAGGCAAACCCGGCATTCGCCACCAGCCAGGAGCCGATGTGTTTGGCATATTCAGACATGTCGCTTTGGGTCCATGGACCTGGAACGATGATCAAAGGGGTAATATTTCCCAATTCGCCGGTAAAGGGTTTTGTATTCATTGGCTGCCGCTCACGTTTACGTCTGCGGCCTTCATCTCCGATCCCGAAGACGATTGCTTCATAGGTTTTATCTGACCCCGTCATGTGGATCTCTTCAACTAACGGATGGTTGCAGAGATACGATCCCTGCTCTGCGCCGCCGTAAACAACCGCCAGAAACCCCCGCTGGATGAAGCTTTGCAAACTTTTCTCAAACATAGGGCCAAGGTGAGCATTTACCGGATTTAGCTTAAGGATAACCACCTGCAACTCAACAAACATTTTTTGGAAGCTGTCGCAGAAAGGAAGCATGCCAACATTTCCAGCACCCAGTACCAGGCCGACTTTTCCGTGATAATCTTGATCTCTATACTTTGCTGCCTGGTCTGCAAACATTTCATCTGATGCGATCCCGGGTTCTAACCAGACTTCGCCTTTGATACCGAGGAATATCAAACGGTCCCAAATAGATTGTGGAAACACGTTCAGCACCGCCCTCTTCCCTGGCCCTGAGGTAACCTGACCGGGAACGACAGGGCGACCCTGACTCTGGATGTCTCTCAAGGTTGACTCGATTTGACGGATGGCTCGGAATATCTGGGCCAGGATGACCCACTCTTCTGCAACCCCGAAAGACCCTGCCGCTATGTCTTTGGCGTTGATCTCCGCCTGGACCCATTCATCTCTGATCGCCCAAAGTTCCTGGCGAGCTTCATCCAGGAGATGCAGACGTTCCGAGATATCCAGCTTCGCCCATTCACTTTTGTGCGCGGTAAGAGTCTCAAGCAGTTCATCGATTTCGTGTTCAGGCGTTGTTTTGGGATCCCTGATATGATCGGCGAAATATGTAGAACCATCATCTTGAGTTTCGACGCCGGGTGTTTTGACGCGAGTGTTCGATTTCATCAGTTTGTCCTCCAAATAGCTAGCATAACCGGCGAGGCAGACGTGACATTGAATTCAATCTTGCTGGATGAGGTGGGAATGGGAGTGGATGCAGAACTGGATAAACAAATAGTTTGCTCTGTGGATCGTCTCTACTTTGAATCATTATACATCTAAAATTGGCGGGATACAAAATAGACCCCTGGAACAATTTTCTCCAGGGGTCTATTTGTAAAAATCCTGATTATCCCAACAGCTTGACCAAGACCGCCTTCTGGGCGTGCATGCGGTTGTGGGCCTGCGGGAAGAGCCGCGAGTGCGGACCGTCGGCGACCTCATCGGTGATCTCGTGGTTGCGGTGGGCCGGTAGGCAGTGCAGCACGATGGCGTGCTCGCGCGCCTCGCTGACCAGCTGGGCATTCACCTGGTAGGGCGGGAATGCCTTCTCACGTTTGGCGGCTTCCTCTTCTTGCCCCATGCTGGTCCAGGTGTCGGTGTAGATTGCATCGGCATCCTTGACCGCTGCGTGGGGGTCTTCCAGCAGCGTGATCGTCGATCCGCTCTCGGCGGCGAAGGTTTTGGCCTCCTCAATCGAAGCGGCGGGCATATCATAGCCGGCCGGGTTGGCGATGGTGAAGTTGGCGCCCAATTTGGCGCAGATGTGCATCAGCGAGACGGCTACATTGTTGCCGTCCCCGACATAGGTCACGTTGATATCTTTCACCTTGCCGAATTCCTCATACACGGTGAAGATGTCCGCCAGCGCCTGGCAGGGGTGGTTGTAGTCGCTCAGCCCGTTGATTACCGGGATGTCGGCCCATTTGGCCATTTCAACCACGTGCTCGTGGGCGAAAACGCGCGCCATGATCCCATCGACGTAGCCGGAGACCACCCGGGCGACATCGGCAATCGATTCGCGTTTACCCAGACCAATTTCCGCGGGGGAGAGGTAGAGCGCATCGCCGCCCAGCTGGCGCATCCCCATATCAAACGAGACCCGCGTGCGCAGGCTTGGTTTTTGGAAGATCATTGCCAAAACCTTGTTCTGCAGGACCGGTTTGTTTGCCCCTTTCTCCTTGAGTTCAGTCTTCAGTTCAGCGGCTAACTCGAGCAGTTCACCCAGCTCAGTGGGGGAAAACTCAGCAATCGTCAGAAAATCTTTCATTGGTTCAAAACCTCCAGAGATGATTTGAGTACGCAAGCGTTCTCGTAATAAATCTAGCAGTTTGCTGCTGGATATTCATTTCAGGTGGAGTATATCATAGCTGTAAAAATAATTCCTTCTTGATCAAAGTTGTTGCCCTAGCGGAAAAAATCCCTGCCGGAAAGCGCTTTTCTATGGTGTATACATTACAAATCTGTAATTGTCCACATAAAGTATTCATGCAATAATGCTCCCCGCGGTATAATTTGATTATCCTGAGTACAACAATAGATTTGGAGGACTGATGAGCGATCCAAAAATACGAGTGATTGTCGCCAAGCCCGGTCTCGACGGGCATGACCGCGGGGCGAAAGTGGTTGCCCGTGCGCTGCGTGATGCCGGCATGGAAGTGATCTACACCGGACTGCGCCAGACCCCGGAAATGATCGCCGAGGCGGCTTTGCAGGAGGATGCCGATGTCGTTGGGCTCTCGGTGCTCTCTGGGGCACATATGGCGCTGGCGCCGAAAGTGCTGGAACTGCTGAAGGCCAACGGCCAGCAGGATGTCAAAGTGTTCATCGGCGGAATCATCCCCGATGAAGATGAACCCAAACTGCTCGAGATGGGCGTTGCCGGCGTATTTGGTCCTGGCACATCCACTGACGTGATCGTCGAGCAGATCCGAGCGATTGTAAATTAGAAGATTTATCCAATGGTTGAGCTTAAGCCTGTCCTCGAAGGAAACCGGTTGGCGCTCTCTCGCTTGCTTTCTCAAATTGAGAATGACACGGGGGCAGGGCGCGAGGCGCTCAGCGAGCTGTTCAGCCACACCGGCAAAGCAAAGCTGATTGGGGTAACCGGCGCGCCGGGCACGGGGAAATCCTCGCTGGTCAACCAGCTGGCCCACCATTTCCGCAATCCAGAAGATGGCACAAAACCAAAGACCGTAGCAGTGGTTGCAGTTGACCCTTCCAGCCCGTTCTCGGGTGGGGCGGTGCTCGGCGACCGCATCCGGATGAACACCCTCAGCGGTGACCCGGGCGTTTTCATCCGCTCGATGGCCTCACGCGGTTCTCTGGGCGGGCTGGCGACCACCACCGCGGGAGTCGTGCAGGCCTTCGACGCTGCTGGCTACGAGATCATCCTGATCGAGACGGTCGGCGCGGGACAGGCGGAGGTTGATATCGCCCGGCTGGCGCATACCACCCTGGTGGTTGAAGCCCCCGGCCTGGGCGACGACATCCAGGCGATCAAAGCCGGGATACTGGAGATCGCTGACATTTTGGTGGTCAACAAAGCCGACCGCCCCGGAATCGAGCAGACCGAGCGGGCCTTGAAGAACATGCTCGCCCTGGCGCATCCCACCCGCAAGGTGTTCAGCAATCACAGCCGCGTGGCCGTGGACCTTGAGGAGCTCGAGGATGAGCCATTGTGGCTGACGCCGTTGGTGCGCACAATCGCATCCGATGGCACGGGTGTCCCGGAACTGCTGAAATTATTCTACGATCATCGGGAATATTTAGAAAACACCGGCGAACTGCAGCGCCGCGAGTGCGCCCGCCTGGCGAACGAGCTTCACCTGCGGGTGGAGCGCAGCCTGGTTGAGGGCTGGCGTGCTTCCCTGGCTGATGGCGAGTACCAGGATGTGCTCGATAAAGTGGTTTCGCGGGAGGTTTCACCGCACCAGGCAGCAGCACAATTGGTCAAGGAGGAGCAAAGATGATCTATGGAGACGGCATCCGCCTGCGGGCGCCTGAAAAGGAAGATTTGCCTCGCTTTGTCGCCTGGTTGAATGACCCCGAAGTGCGCGAGAATTTATCGATGTATCTGCCGCTTTCGATGGCGCAGGAAGAACAGTGGTTTGAGAAGATGCTCAAACAACCCCCGGAGACACAACCGTTGGTGATCGAAGTACAGGAGAAGGACGATTGGATCCCGATTGGGAATATGGGTGTTTTTGATCATCAAAAAATCTCCCACAGTGGAGAGCTTGGGATCATGATTGGCAACAAAGCTTATTGGAATAAAGGTTTTGGCACCCGGTCAATCCAGTTGATGCTGAGGCATTGTTTCGAGACCTTGAATCTCAACCGGGTATCTTTAATAGTTTTTCAGACCAACCCGCGGGCAATCCGCTGCTACGAGAAGGTTGGTTTTGTGCATGAGGGCAAGATGCGGGAAGCCCATTATAAAAATGGAAAGTATATTGACGTATTGATGATGAGTGTCTTAGCGAGCGAGTGGTCCAATTCATCCAGTTCGAGGAGCGAGTAGTGGCGAGAGCAAATGTGATCTATGGCGATATAAAATTGTACTGTGGTTCTGGGAACGCCCCCCTGGCTGAGAAAATCGCAGCGTATTTAAATCAAAAATTGAGTGGCAGGGATATTTTGGTCTTCCCTAATGAGAATATTTTGGTCAGGCTGCAAGACAGCGCCCGCGGGCAGGATGTCTACGTGATCCAGTCCACCGCCAGCCCGGTGCACGAGAATCTGATGGAGCTGCTGATCATGCTGCAGACCCTGCGGCTTGATTCCGCCGGTCGGATTACCGCGGTGGTGCCTTATCTGGCTTATGCCCGCTCGGATAAGAAAGACCAGCCGCGCGTGCCGATCACCGCACGTTTGGTGGCAGACCTGATCGAAGTGGCTGGGGCAGACCGCTATATGACCCTTGACCTGCATGCCGGGCAGATACAGGGATTTTTCTCGATCCCTGGTGATGTTTTGACTGCTTTCCACATTATTACGGATTATGTGCAGCGAAATATTAAGAAGATGCTAGACCCGGTCGTGGTCACGGTGGACCTCGGCTTTGCCAAGAAAGGACGCAATTTCGCTGAAGATGTCGGCGCCAGCCTGGCGTTGATTGAGAAACGGCGGGCCAAATCTGGTGAGAATACGGAAGCCTTGAACCTGGTTGGTGAGGTGGATGGCCGCGATGTGATCCTGGTCGATGACGAAGTCGATACTGCCGGCTCGATGGTGCAGGCGGTGGAATTACTCAAACGCAAGGGCGCTCGAGATATCTATGTGGTCTTTGTGCATGCGGTGTTATCCGACCCGGCGGTAGAACGCATGGCAAATATGCCGGTTAAAGAATTTGTTTGCACCGATACGATTGAGATCAATGGAGAGGCTCAGGAGAAATTGGGAGACCGGCTGGTGGTGCTTTCGGTAGCGCCGTTGATTGGAGAAGTAATTTTGCGAGCCCACGAGGGCCGCAGTGTCGGAGAGATGTTCAACGAGTAGGAAACTTATTAATGCCTGAACTGCCTGAAGTCGAAACGATTGTCCGTGCCCTGGTGAACGGGAACAAAGAAACGCCCGGAATTGTTGGGAAAACAATTCTCGGGGTTGATATCAGGTGGGAGGGTACGATTGAAGAGCCTGATATCGACCAGTTCATCCGGCGGATCGACGGACAGCGGATTGAGGCGATTGGCCGGCGGGCAAAGTATCTGGTCTTCACCCTTTCTGAGGACACGCTGCTGGTCCATTTACGGATGAGCGGAGCGATGTTGATTGGCCCGCAGGGCGTTGACCTCGCCAAACACGTGCGTGTAGCCATCTTGCTGGAAGATGACCTCCAGCTCGCTTTTAACAACCCGCGCAAGTTCGGCCGGATGTGGCTGCTGGCAGACCCGGAAGAAAAATTCCGTAAGCTTGGTCCTGAACCGCTCAACGGCGACCTGGATGCTGAAAAATTTACTAAAAAACTGCTCGCCCGAAGCCGCCAGCTGAAACCTTTACTGCTCGACCAGAGTTTCATTGCAGGCCTGGGCAATATTTATGTGGACGAATCGCTCCACCTCGCCAAACTGCATCCCTTGCGGCTGGCAAACAGCCTGCAGCCAGAGGAAGGCAGGGAGCTCTTCCGGGCGGTGCAAAACACGCTCAATGAGGGGATCCGTCAAAATGGGGCAAGCATCGATTGGGTGTACCGCGGGGGAGAGTTCCAGAATCAATTTCGGGTGTACCAGCAAACTGACCAGCCTTGTTTGGTTTGCGGCACACCGATTAGCAGAATTACTGTCGGGCAGCGGGGCACCCATTTCTGCCCGCGCTGTCAACTTATTCCTGAGGAGGATTAAGCCGTGGATGCATTAAATTATATCTATGTTGCAATGGCCGCTATTGTCTTTGGGTGGTTGGGATATTTCATCGGTAACTTTTTGCCAGTTTTTGGTAAAGCGAAGAAGAATCAGATCCAGAGAAAAGCCGAGGGCCGGAAGCTGATCGATGTGGAAAAGATCCGTGAGAAGCCCGAAGGCTCTCCGAAAAAATCCGGACCCTCTGCGATCAGCCGCACCTTTAAGAAAGCCGCCAATTGGCTGTTGGAGCGCGAGCCCGAAGAAGAGCTGTTGATCGTTTCTCCCTTCGTGGAGCCTAAACCTGAAGTCCCGTTGGTGGAGACCGCATCGGTCGACCAGCCGCAGTTCTTCATTCCCGATTCGTTACCGATCCCAGATGACGCTGTAGTGCTCTGGCACGACCGCAAGAAAAAGAAAATCTTTTCACGGGTGGGAAAAGATATCTTCGATCTTGAAGGTGACCTGACCAAGCAGCAGCATGCCTCACTCTCGATGCTGCTGGTCGATTTACAGTTCAAGATTGGCCTGTCGGCGACGCTGAAAGCAGCGCTCTCTGAGAGCACCGACCAGGCCTATTCTGAGCGGGAAAGGAAAAGCAAGATTGCATCTGCGGCTGCTGAAGAAGCAGGGCCTCAGCCGACCTTCAACCCGGTAAAGACTTTCCTGAATTATGTCACCGCGGACGTGCCCAAGCTGGAGGATAAGCCTGAAACTATCCCAAACCAGATCAATGCGATCCTGCAGGATTTGATCAAAGATTCGCCGCTGCGGGAGCACGGCATCTCTGTCTCGGATTGGCCGAACCGCGGGGTGGTCTTCATCGTTGGGCTGGAAATCCATGACAATATTGACGAAATCCAAAATGATGAGATCCGCACGGTGATCAAGCAGGCGGTTAACGATTGGGAACGTTCCCAGTTGGAGGAGTAGGGGGCAGGCAGGTTTAGAGCTGAATTGACCCGGCGGCAATCCTTTCAACAGCCGGGCGACCTTTTTCATTCAATACTAATTTCCCCAAACGGGTATGGGTGTCGTGCTGGAAGACCAGCACGGCATCATGCTTTAACGCCCATTCTTGGATGCGTTGTTTGCTGCGGATGGTTTCAAGCGGCTCAACATCGTAAGCGGTGACCCACGAGGTGCGCGCCATGTGAATCGCATAAGACGCCAGGTCAGAGACAAACAGCACCGGTGGTTTTTTGCCGTCATCGATGATCACGCTCTGGTGGCCGCGGGTGTGACCGCGGGTGAGCACACAGCGCACCTGGGAGGTGATCTCGGTATCTCCGTGGATCAGGTTGAGCTTCCCCGCCTGCCAGACAGGGACAAAGTTTTCAGGCAGGTAGGTGCCCCTGGTGCGCAGGTCGGGGTTGTAGGCGTCGGCAAATTCCATCTGCTGCACATAATATTGCGCATTGGGGAAAGTGGGGGTCAGCTCTGCCCAGGCAAGGGTGGTATTCCCCCCGCAGTGATCAGAATGCAGGTGTGTGTCGATCACAATGTCCACATTCTCGGGGGAGACCCCATGGGCGGATAAATTTTCCAGCATCGTACCTTCGGGATATTCCAGCCCCCAGTTCTTGACCGCCTTGGGCGGGAGTTTGTCGCCCATCCCAGTGTCGATCAAGATCGTTTTGCCTTCGGAGAAGACCAGCAGGCTGTTGAGGTCCATCGGGGCGCGCTGTTCTGCGTCCAGCGGCTGGTGCTCGATCCATAATGGTTTGGGAACCAGGCCCATTGCGCCGCCGGGTTCAACCCACACTCGTGCGGTGGGAATTACATGCCATTCCATCTGGTGAGACCTCCATCTTGTGTTTCGGGGAATAATTTACGGAGAATGTGTAATTTATCAGATAAGGGGGTTATGCCCGGCCTATCGGTTAACTGTTCAGTTCTTTTTCAAGGCTGGTGACCAATGGCTGCTTCTCTTTTTCAGGCAGGAAGCTGGCCTGGGCAGCAGTGAGCACGCTGGCGCGCAGCGCGGGCAGCTCGAGACCGAGCGTCTCGCAGGCCAGCTGGTATTCGTTGCTCAAAGTGATCTGGGAAAGCCCGGGATCGTCGGTGTTAATCGTCACCTGCAGCCCGGCCTCGATCATCTTCACCAGCGGGTGCTGGTCGAGTGAGGTAATTACGCCGCTCTGGTAGTTGCTCGTCGGGCAGACCTCGAAAACGATCTGGCGCTCTTTGGCCATGGCGGTGACATCTGGGTCTTCGAGCACCCGCACGCCGTGGCCGATCCGCTCAGCCGAGAGTTTATCAACAGCCAACTGGATGATCTCCGGTCCGCCCCATTCTCCGGCGTGGATCGTGACCGCCAGCCCGGCATCTTTTGCTTCGCTGAAGATCCCGGCAAACTCTTCGCCAGGGAAATCATTCTCAGAACCGGCTAAATCGAGGGCGACAACGCCGCGATCCATGCGGGCGACCGCCTGCTGCATGACCTCTTCGGCCAGCTCGACGCTCTCGTGGCGGTTGACGCTGGCGATCAGCCGGGTGGTGATCCCGAACTCTTTCGAGGCGGCATCTGAGGCTTCGATCACCCAATCGATCGCGTCGCCCAGCGGGTAGCCGCCGATGCGGGTCAGCGCCACTGGAGTAAAGCGCAGCTCGAGGTAGCGCACGTTGTCGGCGGCGGCATCGGCGATCACTTCACGGGTGATCTGTTTGATCACTTCGGGGGATTGGAAGAATTTTCGAATGGATGCAAATTTTGAGAGGAAATTTTGGAAGGTGTAGTCGTCGGTGTCCATCACCTGCACCAACGGCTGGAACTGGGCCACGTCTTCGTAGGGCAGGTCGAGCTGGTGGCTTTTGGCAATCTCGAGCATCGTACTCAGGTTAATCGAGCCTTCCAGGTGGCGATGCAGCTCTACTTTGGGCAGGGATTTGAAAAATTCGCTCTCTCGGTTTTTTGCGTTGTCACTCACTACGTTCTACCGCCTGTCTGAAATTATTGGTGGTTAAGCCTACCATATTTTAACAATTTTGCAGTAGAAAAGTGCATGATAAACAAGTTGTAGAATAGTGATCGAGGGAACTGGAGATTAGAGCTTGATTTTTCTGCGCAGGATAAAATATAAGGAGATCAAAGCACCACCCACGCTCAAAAAGGCGAATCGCTCGATCCGCTCCCCGAATTGGGTAAACAGCAGCTCGGCATTAAACACCAGCTGGAACAGGATTTGTGCAATAAACAGGAACAGGAAAACAAACACAGGGAGAACGAGTGAATTTTTACCTTCAAGCTGTTGGAGCCAATTGATGAATTTTTTGACCATATTGCATGCCTTTACTGAGAAGTGGTGATAGTCAAAGTTTAACATAATTTTTGGGTATGATGGGGGGCAAGAAATTAATAGATGGTTAATGCGTCAGCTCATTTGGTCAGGATGTGGGATGTATTGGGACTACTTAAGGAGGACTCGAACCGGTAAACTATCAGGGGGATGTTCCGGTCTCTTGTGAGTGAGGATCAATAATATACTTTTTGATAAGGAAGTTTTCTTTAATCAATTTTCATTTAACTGGATTTCAAGAATTTTTAAAAGGCTTACATTATCGACATCAACTGAAAAAACAACAGGATATTCTTCAAAGTCCGGGTGACCAATAAGCATCTTTGCGGGAATAATCATGTAATTAAAATTTGGGTAATCTTGCTCTGGCACAGAAGTATGAGCAGCGAAGAAGAATTGTTTTCTTGCATAATTCTTTCCAGCTAAATTGTCATTCCAAATTAATATTCGACTCCCGGAAGGAAAATATTCGTTTGCATAATCCATCGCATCTTTGTGAGCAATCCCCCAGTAATCGAGGACAAATTTGTTGTTTGCTCCCTCGATTCCCCCGATGAACGAATTGTAATAGAGATATTCAAAGGGGTGAATTTGTATGATCGGAATAATCCCTGGGAGTGTGAGAAGAATAATAATTGAAAGAATTAATATGCTGTTCTTGATTCGGATTACCAATTGCTGGATGGCAAAACCAGCAAAAATAAAGAGAGGGGGAGTAATAAATAGAAAATGCCTGAAATTGGAGTACATCGTAGGATGCCAAATTATTGTATATATCAAGGGTAAAAAGAACCATGCTAAGACTAACAATAGTTTTGTAGAGTCGGTTGCCCGATTGAAAAGCGCGAATAGGCTGATGATCAAGCCAGCACCGGTCAGTATTACCAGCGGTTCAGTGAACTGGAGCAGCATCAGTTTGGGCAAGTAGCTGGCCGGCAGCGCGGTGGGGTCGAAGAATTGCCCATTAAAAAGTACCATTCCAGGCCAAGGAAAGTTTTTATACAAGGAAACCGAATCCAAAAAAGCCGATAAGTCGAAAATCCACATCAATGGCCAGCTGATAAAGCTGATCATGCTTGCTGTCACTGAGTAAAAGATTAAGGGAAATATCACCGACCGCCCAAATTTAATTAATGCATAGAGGCCAATTAACCCACCAGCTGCAATCGCTAACACTCTCGTAGAAACTGCAAATCCCCAGATCGATGCAGATAGGAGCATAAAAAAGTCTATTTTTCCTCCTCCCATCTTTGATCTTTGTGCATAATAAAATATGAGAATCAAAATAAATGGAATTCCAAAACAAAATATTCGTATTGCTTTGACAGCGGAAATTCGAGCAAGTAATAGATAGCCTTCCAGGCTGCCAGAAGTTGTCAGTGACGCAAATATTTTCCCGATTAAGCTCTGGCTTCGGGTGTTGTAGCTAAACTCTACAAGCTGCAGGAAGATATTTGTTATCGTTGAGCTGGACCACAGGAACAGGAATAAGGAGATTAATAGGAAGGTTACACGTTTTATCGTTTTTTTGGACTTCAACGTTTGTTGATCATTGAGGGAGTCAGGTTCAAAGTTCTGAGTATCCTCAATACGCGCCCACCTGTCAACCATTGCGAATCCAGAAACTACTGTGAATAGAAAAGTAGTCAGGATTGGAATATCCTTTGGGTTAATAAAGGCGTGTCCAAATAAGAGCGGCTGGGTCCCAAAAACGAAGGCAATAATTAGACTAACCCAATCATCAAAAAAGTTCTTAGCTAAAAGAAAAACACCAATAATCGCAGCCTGGAAAAAAATATAATAGGAATAGTGAGCGATCACTTTCCTTGAATGATCTTTGTTTGGAAAAATATAATTCTCGATAAAAGAAATCGCAGCTGTGCTTGCTGTCCCATAAAATCGATCATGTCCCAATGCTTCATAATTCTCGACAGGATTTTCATTTATGTCTCCAGAATAAAGGCCCAGCGCAACCCCCGAGGTTCTGTACTCGTGAGCTTCATCTGTGCTTCTTCCGAAATCCTGCACAATAAAAATACCAATAACAAGGTTAAGAACAATAAAGCAGATTAGAATTTGGATTGGGGTGATTTTTTTTGATTTTATGATCATCTGATTTTCTAAATTTAAAATCGATTATATTTAAAGTTGACTATATTTTATTTGAGAAATAACTATACTTTTGTTTAGTAGAGAAACCTAAGACATTCCCACAAACATTATATACCCAAATAAAAAATCAAACCCGATCTGCGTGCCCCATGCACGAAAACCGGGTCTGTGTCTTTAATCTGAGCGGTTGGCCTTACGGCAGGCCGATATGGGTACCGTTGCTGGTGGAGACATCGTCCACGAAGAACACACCGGAGATCAGCTTGCCTTCCAACCTGCTGGTGAAACCGATCTTGAAGGTATCGACGATGATCGTGTCGTTGTCCAGCCCGGTGAGGGCTTCCTGGAGCAGATCGTTAATGTACAGCTCGGCATAGCCGTCGTTGGCGCCATCTGCACTGGCGGCTTGCCAGTTGACCTCAATCGTGACCGGCCTGTCGGCGAGCGGGTACCAGCCTGTCTTGACCTTGGTGAGGTCATCGAGCAGCGTGTTGAGCTGAATTTCGTAGAATCCGCCCCGGTTGAGCACCACGATGAAGAAGGGACGTTCAGCGCCCATCTTGACCTGCATGAAACGGAAGCGCTCGTCGTTGCCCATCGAAAGGCTGTTCATGTCGAAATTGAAGCGCACGTGGAATTTGGTCTGGTCTACCGGGGTCTCGTCGATCAATTGTTTTCGCCGGTCATTGGAGCCGCGCTCTACGCATGCGCCCCAGGTACCGTTGATCCCCGCTTTCGTGCAGGGGTAGAGCCAGCCTCCGCCGCTGTTAAAGCGTGTCCACTGGCTGAAATCGCCGGTTTCAAGATCATCCCAAAAGATGATTCCGCCGGTGATTGCCTCGGCAAATCCGCTGTCTGGCGTGCTGACCGGGGAGCAGCCCGAGATGCTGCAGGCTTTCACCCAGTAGTAGTAGACCTGCAGGTCAACGATGGCGGCGTCGTTGTACGACAACCCAGCGGTTGTGCTGATCAGGATCATCGCCGCGCCGCCGGGGTCGGTATCACGGAAGACCTGGTACTCGGTGGCATCTGCGGCGGCGTCCCAGGTGAGCGAGACCTGATCGGTAAAGCTGCCGTCTGAGGCGGCCAGGTTGGCCGGTGCGCTGGCAGGGACTTCGGCTGACTGGGCATAACCGCTGTCTGAGGCGCTGATTTCCGAACAGCCAGTTTTGTTGCAGGCCTGCACCCAGTAGTAGTAGACCTGCATATCTGTCACGGCAAAATCTTTATAGGAATGGGAAGACTTGCTGCCGACCTGGACCATCCCCGCGCCGCCTGGGTCGCTGTCGCGGAAGATATAGTATTTGTTGGCGGTGGGGACTCCGACCCAGGTGACTTCCACGTGGTCAGTGAAAGTGCCGTCTGAGGCGGCCACATTTCCTGGCGGGCTGGCTGGAATTGGGGGGGCATGCTTTGGGGCAGGTTGTACAGCGGCGATTGTACTTGCGATAATGAAGGCCTGGACAATAATGATGTGAAGTAACTTTAATCGTTTCATAATTTCTCCATAACTTAATAATTAATCTATTGTACCTAAAATTTGCTTAAATTCCAAAACCAATTTTCATAATTTGTAAATGGTACGCAGGTCTTGTTGATTGAATGATTTAGTTTTTGTCACGGGGAAGGATTTGATTAGGTCGAATTAAAGGGTCAAGAGCAGTGATTTTCTGCCTGGGGTGTTCAGCGCAGCTTCTCCCTCTTCGCAAAGATTTCACGACCAGATAATTTTAGATAAAAACAGACCCGGGCTCCGCGGTCCCTGGACGGATTGGTGTTTTTTAACGGGGATTA
>JBDLJU010000028.1:0-20237 GCA_039714215.1 Chloroflexota bacterium
GGTGGTCATTCCGCTGTGATTGAAAATGGTTTTTAAGGAGGGGTCGTGGTAGCAATCCATCACACCATGTGCGGGAGTAACACAGATATAGGCGGGGGTATGTGTCTCAATCCAACTTTCTACCTGGGAGACTGCCTGTATCATGTTGATGGTGCTCACATGGACACCAAGTATGTTTTGGTGGGGTGGCCGACTTATTGTCACACGCATATTTCAATTTTCATCGAGTATTTAGCACAAACTGATAAATGTCCATTAGCTGATTGTAATTTTCTTCCGGAGTATATTTTTTTTCATATTCAATCCTGGCGTTTTTTCCCATTCTCTCCAAGAGATCTGGATTGTTCCACAACTTGGCTATTATTTCCGCCAAATGATAAGGATTGTTCACTTCAAAGTGCAACCCAGAATATCGGTTTATAATAATCTCTTGTTGAGAACCAATATTGGAAACCACTGAAGGAACACCGCAAGCCATGGCTTCTACCAATACCCTCGGAAATCCTTCATACCATTTTGAAGGTAACACAAGAAACTGTGCCTTTTTTACACATTCTAACACTTCCGAATGAACCAAACTACCGACAAGTTTGATTTGATTCATGTCATGGTCCAGTAAATACTGGGCGATTTTCTGCCTTTGTGGTCCGTCTCCAACAATCTTTAGTTTTATTTCAGGCAAATCTTTTAATGCAACTAATAGAGTATCTACTCCTTTTTCTTCCGATAATCGTCCAATGAAAACAATATAATCTTCATAATTAGACCGGAAACCAGGATCAGGTATAAAATTTGGTTTTAACCTCATCTTATCTTCTGGAAATCCGCCCTCTATTAGTTTTCTCCTGGAAAAATCAGTGAGAGCAATATAAGCATTTACCTGATTTCTCCATGTTTGAAAAAGGCGATGAAAAGAAAGCATTGAAGCAACAATTGCCGTTTGAACTCGTGATCCTCGGTAGCATCGGTGAACAATGCCTGGGTAAGGCGGAGTTTTCCCGATACATTCCTCACAAATCTGATTATTTCTAAGTAGCAGAGCAGATGGACAAATCAATCTATAATTGTGTATAGTTTGCGCAACAGGTACTCCACTATTCTTACAGGCATAATATGCCGAAGGGGAAATTAATGGAAATGTATTATGAAAATGGACAATGTCAGGTTGCTCAATATCGAGTAATTTTTTTATTTCCCAATAACTATGTGACGACCAGTGTGTATTCAATATCAAACCGAAGTTGTCAACCCCGGAATATTCAGAAATTTCCTGATTATCTCGCGTATACACAACTACCTGATGCCCATTTTTCCTCAAGAGATCAACTTCATCTAAAAACACCCCCCCCTCTCCTCCTCTTTGAGAATAATGATTATGAATAAATAAAATCTTCATCGACATTTAGTTATTCCCATTGTAAAACACACAGGATCACATTGTGCCGCAAACGCTTTGGTAGGAGTAATCTCCCGACAGACGTTACAAATCTGGCAAATAATCGGTATAAAAATGATGGATTATCAAATTCATAATCCTCAATTAGTTCCCAGAACATGATATTAAAACCACTCCTGCCCGCTAACTCTCCAAGTGTTTGGGGACAGAACCATATAGAATGCTCATCATTTTCACAGGTTTTTGGGAATTTTAAGAAAGCGTACAAAATATATAACAAAGAAAATGCGTATGGTGTTGTAAGAACCAGCCTGCCCCCCGGTTTCAAGTGATTTGCGCACGATTGCATGAAATCTCCAGGGTTGGATAAATGTTCAATTAACTCACCGGCTACAATCGTATCAAACTTCTTATCAAAGATAAATTCTTCAGCATTCCCCACAAATATATTTTCAAATCCCAAATCTATCATTGTTTTTATATTCTCAGCTGAATAATCTAACCCAAAAATTGAAGGAAATTTCTCTCGTAATCGTCCATGCAGCCAATAAGGAGAATCAGGAGTCACCTTATGTCCGGCACAGCCAATATCCAGAACATCTGGTCCGATAACATGCTTAATAATTGTCTCACTACGTATCATCCTGCTTCCTTTTGGGGCGATTGGTGAATGCTTACTCAACTACCCAGTACCTTTATTGATCATATAGCTTATAGCCCCAGTACAATAGAAAGGGAAATGTGATCATGGTAACACCAAATTTGTCAATAGTTTTCAAATTTTTGATCCAGCGAATATCCGGAGTAATTCTAATACCTTCGGATTTAAAGCGGTCTGGATTTCCTGCAAAGATGTGATTATTTTTACCACTGATAACATTTCCCCCCTCTTCAAAGGGCAATTCTTTTGCTTCTTCTCCAACAAAAGAGAGAATTTTTGAAATACTACTTTTAGGATCCTGAATTAGATCTTCATATCTAATCCTCAAATACCTCTCCTGTTGAAATCTGCCTAAAATTGAGGCAGATAAGTTCAGTGATATCCACTTGGTAGAACTTTTAAATGGATTTATTTTGGCAAGAAAATCAGGACCGGTTGAATCGATATATTTTTTTTGAGTCTTCCAGGAATAAGCAACTGCACGAGGATCACGAATTAGGTGAACATAATAAATTTCAAAATTTGGGATTAAACTCAGAACAGCACCATACACTGGGAATTTTGACGAGTCCACAATTACATCTGAGTCGCTGTGTACGGAAATGGAAGAGTAGAGTCTTCGTAATAAATCCAGGTATTCTTCAAATATCTTTGATTGATATTTCCTGGATTTTCGGTTTAAAAAAGCAAAGGTGTTGTAAGTTCTTGTATAATCATATGTGGTTTGAATGATCTCTTCTGGAAATAAATTACCAAAATCACCATCATGATCATGCAGGACATGGTGCCAAAACTCGCAATCGCGAAATTGCTTTCCACATTCACACAACCGATTATCAAGAAACCCCCTTTCCCAAATATACCTTACCTCTCCTGCAGAAAAAAAACCCTTCACTCGTCCCAGGAGACTACATAAAAGGGTGCTTCCACTTCTGCCCCATCCTGAGATATACAAAATCTTTACTTTCTTCTTTTTCATAAAAAATCCAAAAATTAATCAGACCACAACAAAAGGTTTGTCATTGTTACATCATTATAACTGAGAACTTTTTAACAATTTCAATAATATCAAGTCATGAAAAATATCTACCACCTCTTAATTTTCAAATGGCAGAATAACCTATCCAATTAACTTATGCATCCTTTATCACTTCAAATCAATTTTTGAAAACAATAACAGGAAAAAGATAGCACCTATATATCCAGCTAAAACAGTGATCGGAACCCCCCAAACATTCCATAATGGAATTAGGACAATTCCACCTAATAACATACTAATTGCTCCAAATGCCATTGAAGCATAGCTATAGATTTGCGGTTGTTGCCTGGCTTTTACCCTGAGACTGTAACCATATAACAAGCTCATGGCTATGGCTACAAGTCCCCACAAAGGGAATAAATTTACATACTCGGAATAATTACCATCGTATAAAAATCGTTCTATTGGATGCCGGAAGACAATAATGACTAATTCATAAGCTATTGCTAATGAAACCAGCATGATTTGAAAAAACCTGTTCTTGTTTCTAAATTGAGGTTCCCTATTTTCACCAATCTCTCTTGACAACACAGGCAACGCATAAGAAGAGATAGAGATAATTGAAATTTGGATTGGGCGAATGATATTCTTCGCAGCCCTAATTATTCCTGCCGCCCCCACGCCGGAAATTCCAGAAAGGATTAAAATGGGTCCTTCTGTAGCAATTGAGATAAAAACCGCTGACAATACCATCCATTTGCCATATTTCCAATTATTTATTACTCGCTGCCGGAAATTTAACTGGTTGATTACACTTTTTCCTATTCGCAGCAAAAGAACGAAAAAAACACAAACCAACAAATTATTGATTCCCATGCTTATTAGAACAGAATTTGTTGTTAATCTGTGTGTGTAAGAAAGAAACCCCAAGCTGGTTGCCATGCCAATTGAATATATCAGACTGCCAGATAATGAAATTGAAGGCTTTTCTAGAATATAGAATATCTGTCGAAATAACCAATATAACAGAATGATCGGGATGATCGCCCCCATAATAAAAAACGATTGGTACAAAACACGAATCTGTCCGATTTTCCATAGAACCAATCCACAAACAATAATTAACAATCCAAATGGCGCTGTCAGCACAAAATGCAGTAATAAGTGTTCTTGTATATGTTTCCTAAATTCATCTGTATGCCGAGACTGAAGAAGCACACTCATTGGTTCTAATATTAAGGCTGAGTATGGATGGTAGCACAAAGCATAAATAGCAAACACAATTGCAAAAGCCCCATATTCTTCTTGAATCAGCGATCTTGCCAGAATAATATTGGCGATGAAATTTATTAACGAATACAATCCCTGATCCAAAATTGCAACCCCACCTTTTTGGCTTAACTTAATTAATCCTTTTTCTAAAAACGGTTTTTTCATTGGATTTTATTGTATTGGATCAGGATGTCAAACTTTCAGTCTTTGATTTGTTCCCCATAAACAAGATCGTCATCATCAAAAGCATAAAAAAGCTTTCATTCTCAAAGATCAAACTCCAACTGATGTTGCTGATCAAGGTGAACGCCATGATGATAATAGGGAAAAGAGCGAGGGTGCTCTTACTGTTGCGCAGTATTTGAAGCGCTCGCCAACAGATGCCAAAATACAATACGATGAACAATACCAACCCCACCACGCCGGTATTGATCAAAATATCAATAAAACCATTGTCGGCAATCATCACCGGATCCGGGTACCCTGCGACCTGTTGAATTTCCACACGGTGGGCATAGGGATACCAGAATGCATTGAACCCGTAGCCAAAATAGGGGCGCTCGACAAAATAGGTGTCAAACACATGTGACCACATTGGGATCCTGCCTGTTAGTGTTGTGCTTCGGTTGAATAAACCAAACAGCACATCCAGGTTCATCCCGATCAGGATAGCAGCAAGGATCATAAGAATCAGGAAGAAAATATAATGTTTGGCTTTGAGCGTATGCCGTATTCTTAACCAGATGAACAAAACAAGGTAAACCCCATGTAGAAAAATTGTACTGAAATACGCTGCCACCGAATCGGTTTTGAAGATAAAGAATAAGGAGAATATGTACACTGCACCCCATAAATATTTCGCCCGGGATGATTTTAGGATGCTTTCAACCAGATTGATGAAGAAAATTATATTGATGAACGAGGCAAATAACCCCATATGATTTTTGTGCCAAAAAATTCCGCTCCATGCTCCTTGAATTGAATAGTAATTCATGATGCCAAAGGACGGGTAGATCAGGATAATTAGCGCTGCAAGAAACAACACTTGCAGGCTGAAAGCGGAAACGATTCGGAGAATCTCCTGCGTTGAATAGCTTAGACCAAGATACCCACTGATTAAAAGTGTTGAAAGAAAGATCACCCATCTAGCGGTGGAGACTTCTTTATTTATTGACCAAAATATTGAAGCCAGGGCAAATAAAAGAAATGGAAAGACAAACCAATTTCTTTTTAGCCCAGCAACCAATTCCCCTAACAATTCTTCCCTGTACAGCACAAAGATTAAACCTGCCGCAAACAAGAAAAATAATCCAGCCTGTACAAAGACTACATTTTCGATCAGCCACAGCATACGAAATAGTACAGAGACATTGGACAAAAGCAGGATCAAGAAGACAGCTAAGAGCAGGAGAATTTGGTTCCGTTGCTTAATCTGAGTCATTTATACCTTCACAGAATTGTGAGAAAAAGTTGATTTCTTCCGTTAGTAATTATCCAACAACTTACAAATTTGATTATACACCAATCGTCGATGTGCTCATCCAGGAATTCACCAGTATGCTGGAAGGAGTTAATCGCGGGAAAAAGAAAACCGGAAAAAAGCTGCAGGCTGAGGTAAAATTTATCACTGGGTACAGGGCAGGTGCTTGTTTCCGGTGGTTTGTTTTTTTATGTGAGACGAAAGGCAGAAAGTTGACCGAGCTGAATTCCGAATACCAAATATTAACTGCCGGGTTGAAAGACCTCAATTCGCTGCGCGGATTGGAGAAACTTTGTTTTCCTATAGATGCCTGGCCGTTCCTGGACATGATCGGGGCGCTCACGCTGCCGAATATCGTGCGCTTCAAGATGGAGGACGACGGCCAACTGATTGGGTTTATCGCGGGCGATGTCCGCAAAATGCAGCGGGTGGGCTGGATTGCCACGGTGGCGGTGCACCCCGATTACCGGCGGCGGGGATTGGCTGAGAAGCTTCTCGAACTTTGTGAGGACGCCATGGGGATGCCGCGGATCAAGCTGACCGTCAGAGCCTCAAACGAGGCCGCGATCATGCTTTATAGGCGGAACGGCTACCTGCAGGTCGGGCGCTGGAGAAATTACTATAAGGGTGGAGAAGATGGGGTGGTGATGGAGAAAACGCTGCTTTAGCCAGTTTTTTCAGCTGTAGGGGGAGCCAATAGCACAATACTCAAAACCAGCAAAGAGAATAAGGGGACCAGGGCGCTCCAGGTATCGTTGTCAATGCGCACCGCAACGTTGAGGAAGAGGATCGACACCAGCGCCAGAGCGGCTGGCAGGGACGCAGCCAGCAGATAGGCGCGTTTTTGGTCAATCAGCAGGCCGATGGTGACCGTAAGGGGGAGCACCAGCAGCAGGTGATCGTATGCCCACAAATACGGGGTGAGCAGCAGCGCAAGCGGGATCGACAGGGCAAGGACAGCTGTGGGGGTCAGCAGGTCTGGTTTTTTCCACAGCGCTACAAAAAACAGAGTTAAAAATGCAATTGTCAATATGCTTCCCGAAATCAGGGCGCAAGTTTGCTGGTAACCGCACAAATAACCAGAGAGCCCCCAAAGGGTTGGGTGGAAGCCAAAGGTGGCGGAGACCTTGCTTGTGCCAATCTCGAGGAATTTGCTGACCCACTTGGGATCAAAGGCCCAACCGAGCAGCATTAATCCTCCCCCGCCAATTGCCAGCCCGATGAAATGCCCCCATACTTTTTTCGTCAGGAACCACAGGCTGACCAAACCGATGATCGGAAATCCGAGCGAGGGCTTCAGAGTTAAAAGGGAAAGCAGGATGCCGGCAATAAGCCATTTTTGATTCTGCCATAGAAGCAGAATGATCGTGAGGATTAATAGTAAAAAGCCCGAGAGCTGTCCGAGGTTGAGGGTCAGCAGGTAGGGGCGGAAGATCAAAAGCCCCACCAGCAAGGGGATCAGATATTTAATCTTTTTCTCAATCTGCCAGAGGGATGTGAGCAGATATACTGCTGCCAGCACGGCTGCCTGGGTGAGCACCAGCCAGATGAAAGCGGCGATCTCCAGCGGCAGGGCGCCAAAAGGCAGGAAAAGTAGCAGGATTGGTTTGGGGTACAGGAAAGTCTGGTTGTCGGCCAGACCAAGAGTTTCAAACTGGCTGTAGACCGGGACCCAGTCCGCCTGCAGGTAGGGGTCTTGCCCGTTGAGGGTCAACTTGGCGGCAATCCAAAAGGCAGTGAAGTCGAAAAGCGGGTCACCACTGGTGAAGTAGATGGACAGGAGGACGATCCCAGCGACGACTACAAGACCAGCAAAGGCAATCAGGAGGGTTTTTTTGATCCGCATGGTTAGTTGATCTTCCCCAAATTCTTGTTGGCCTGCTCGATCTTGGCGAGCAGCGTGCTCTTTAAATCGGCAGCATAGTGGGGGGAGGCGGGGTAAAGGTCATTGAGCTCTTCTGGATCTTGCTCAAGGTTGTAGAGCTCAAAATGATAGGGAAGCTCTTCGTATCCGAAGTAGTGGATCAATTTATACGGCCATTTGATCATCGCAACAGTGGCAATCGTCAGCGGGCCAAATTTGTTGTTTTCCTTGGCTTCCACGCTGAAAATTGGGCGCTGCAGGTCGACCGGTTCCGTGCGGAAACCGGGGAGCACTTCTCCCTCGATCCACTCGGGGATGGGTTTGCCGGTGATCTCGCAGATCGTGGGGAGCACGTCCACTGCGCTGGTTGGTGTGAAGAAGTCCTCGCGGGTGGTCTGTCCTGGTTTGTGAATCAGCAGGGGGATGTGGGTAAGAGGTTCGTACAATACCCGATTGGTGTGCTTCCAGACGCCGCGTTCGAATGATTCCCCATGGTCGGAAGTGAAGATTATATAGGTATTCTCCATCATCCCTAATTCATCGATTAATTCGAGGACCAGGTTGAAGTCATGGTCTACATTGGCGATGAATTGGTCATAAGCTCTGCGTTCGGGTAATAAGAAATCATAGTTGGACCCGTCGGTAAAGGTGTGGATCGGCTTTTCCGGGGGTTTAAAATCATCATCGAACAGGTGATAAAATTCTGCTCTGGGTGAATACGGGTGGTGTGGGGCGAAAAAATGATAATAGCTCATTGTTGGTAATGGTGTGTTTTTAATCTGATCCAGCAGCCATGAAATGGTTTCATCAAGAAAAACGTGTACGCCTGGTAAGACCATTGAAATCCAGTCCGGATAAATATCCTTGAGTTCTCTCTGCATCCTGCGATATTTTATCGTGTACAGGGTTTCGTTTAGAATTGAGAGGAATGGGGAACTCGCAGGAAAGATCCAGGTCCCTTGAGCAATGTTCTGTCCCCAAAATCCGCTTCCGAAATCGTTGATGAACAAATCACTGTCTGGTCTGGAGGAGTACAAGCCTCCTTCGGTCATGTTGATCAGGTCATCAATTTGATCTTTGAACTGCTGCAGCATGGTTTCAACTAAAAAGTTTTGAGTATAGGCTGCTGTATGGTAATCTGGGTTGGTGATATGGAAGAGATTCTTATCTGCGAAGGATTCGATGACTTCACTGTAGATTGACATGCTGCGGTGTGTCCACGGGTAGGTGCCGGTGAGCAGGGAGGCCGTTCCCGAGGGTGTCCAATTCCCTCCGGCATGATGCTGGTGGTAGACATTCGCTTTTTCTGCAAAGCGGGCCAAATTGGGCATTGTTTCTCGGGGATAGCCATGCAGAGAAATATTGCGAGCGCTGAGCGTATCAAACAGGAAGAAAAGAATATTGGGCTGATCAGGTTGGGCAGCAGGGTAGAGCAGCGAATTGGGGGTGATCCGGGTGGGAGATCGCTTACCTGCCAGGGGCAGCATCAGGAGCAGTTTTAGAAACTCTCGGCGATCGAAGTTTTGTTTTTCCATGCATTTAGCTCCAATTAGTAATCGTTACGTAGATCAGAGAGGACAAATCTAAGAAAAAATAGATTGCCCCCAGAACGGTGATCCGATCAATAATTTTCACTGCGCCGGCTTTGAATTTCGGATAGCGTGGGATGATCTTGTGAAAGAGGACCAGTTCGACAATCAAGAGCACACTCCACATGGCGATAAAGATTGAGACGACTGCTTCAAACATCAAGGTGCTGAGCCGAGGAATGTAGATGTGGAAAGGGATGATGTAGATCACGGAGAGTATCAGGAGCAGCAAGGTGCGCACCGCGTAATCTGTGCGCAGGAACTTCGCCGGAAGCAGGAAACCCAATCCGAGCAGCGCCAGGCTGATAATTACGCTCTCAATCAAGGCAGAAAGCAGCACGTAGGCCAATACGGAGATCAAATCACTGATCGTAATTTGTTTGATCAACCCGGGGAAGTTGTAGAGGAAAACAATCACTGCCCAGGAATTTATCACGGTCAATATTACCAGGAATGATTTAATAATCTCTTGTTTTTCTGGGAATCGTTTCATCGTTAATTTCCAACTAAATTTATTTTTCTAAGGATGCAGCTCAAACACTAACCCGGTTGACCCATCAAAGATCAAATCAATTTCCTATATGTTGATTAATCACTGTAGCCAGGAGCGCTAAAAGAAGTTTTTAAATTGCGGGTTTTCCATGATCTTAATTGGAGAAGGCTGATATTTATTCATTATACTCAGAATGCTGAATCTAAAGCTGAGTGAAATTGGTCAGAAAAACTTAATCTTCAAGACCAAAAGCAATCACCAGTTCAGGTCCTGCACCGTAATCTTCTCCCTGGTAGCCTCCCCACCGATTAACGATGTTGAAACTATGCGTTTCGATCAGGTCCAGCAGCTGATTGGGATACCACACCCGCATGCTGATTTCATTCAGGCTTTCTTCAATCAGCTCGCCATCAAACCAGTACTGGTAAATCAAATTGGGAAAGAAAACCAGCTTTTCTCCTTCCCAGATAGCGGGTTGGCGGAAGGTGTGAAAACGCATCAACCGGCCATCCTTAAATGGGAGATCATAATCATAGTGGTTGTCTACCGAGCTGTTCTTGGTGAGGATTTCTTTTGGCGGACCAAAGGGTCGGAAGGCGTTGAGGATCATTTTTCCGCCGGGCGCAAGGTGTTTGCGGACGGTTTCAAAAAAGCCCTGGATTTGCTGGTCTTCGGTGAGCAGTTGGAAGACGCGGAAAGGGGCAGTGATCAGGTCAAATTTGGTGCCAAGCTCAAGGTTGGCGATATCGCCTTGCTCAACACGGGCCTGCTCAGGTAAAAGGTTGGCTTTGGCCATGTTTTCACAGCACACCTGGAGCATGCTGTTCGAAAGATCGATCCCATGGATATAGCGGCAGTGAGCGCTGAGCGGGATGAGCACCCGCCCGGTGCCGCAGCCTAGCTCCAGCACATTGGCCTGTGGAGAAGGGATCTGTGCTTTGTAGAAATCAATATCGTCAATGGGGAACTCTTGATAGTCGTAGTATAAGGCTGGATCTATTTGGAAATCCATCTGGTTTCCTTTACCTGACGATTGCGTCGGTCATGCGGGCAACGCGCACCATGGTTTCGACATCGTGGACGCGGACGATATCGGCGCGGCGAACGATGGCAACAGAAACGGCGGCGGCAGTGCCTTCGACGCGTTGGTCTGGGGGTAAGTCAAGGGTGAATCCGATGAAAGATTTACGCGAGGGGCCAATCAGCAGCGGGTAGCCAAGGGCGCGAATTTCATCACCGCGATTGAGCAGCTCGAGGTTTTGTTCGACAGTTTTTCCAAAGCCAATCCCGGTATCGAGGATGATGTGCTCATCGGGAATCCCGGCCTGGTGAGCAAGTTCGACACTTTCGAGCAGCTCGGTTTTGATGTCCTCAATTAAATCGCCATACTCCATCCCCAGATAGCGTCCGCCGAGTCGTTCTTCCACCTCGGCACTTTTGGGTGTGCTGCGGTTGTGCATCAGGATCACAGGAGCATGGTGAACTGCAGCAACTTTGCCGAGGTCGGGGTCAGCCCGCAGCCCCCAGACATCATTGATCAGGTGAGCGCCAGCCTCAAGGGCTTTTTCAGCAACCTCTGCTTTGTAGGTATCAATTGAGATCGGAATCTCAAATTTTTCTGATATTGCTTTGATAACTGGAATGACGCGCTGGGCTTCTTCCTGGGCGTCAATCGGCTCAGAGCCCGGACGGGTGCTTTCTCCACCGACATCGAGGATGTCTACGCCGCAAGCGACAAACTCAGCAGCCTGATCTACAGCTGCCTGGACTGGGTCTGAGGCGGTTTTAAGCCCGTCTCCTGAAAAACTGTCGGGGGTGACGTTGATAATTCCCATTACATAGGTCCTTGAGCCCCAGGTGAAGGTGTGGTTATTAAGTGTAATCGATTGGCGATGCGGCATGTAGGCTCCTAATCAGGGTTGAAATTTTCAATTTCAGTGCAGTCGACCTCAGCAAGGTGCTGCTGGATGGTTTGACCGGTGAGTGGGTGTGCCAGGTCTGGGGCGAGATCGGCCAGGGGGACGAGCATGAAAGCTCGCTGGTGGAGGCGCGGGTGGGGGATGGTCAGTTTTCGTGTATTGATTACCCGGTCGGCATAAAAGAGGATGTCGATATCGATCTCACGCGGCCCCCAGCGGAAGGTGGCAGTACGACCGACCCGTTTCTCGATCCGTTTGAGATATCGCAACAGCGCGGTGGGTCGTAGTTTCGTTTCGGCTTTGATTACCTGGTTGAGAAAATCAGCCTGCTCAGTATAGCCCCAGGGTGGTGTTTGGTAGATGGGAGATTGATCAATAACTGTGACCTTTGGAGAGAATAAAGTCACGGCGGTCCTTAAGTTTAATTGCCGGTTCCCAAGATTGGTTCCCAGGCCAAGATAAATGATATGTTGAGTAGAAGTCATCATTACAGTTTTAATATATCAGTCTAGTAAAAACTAAACAAAAATCTAATAATATCCAGGTAAAATGTGAGTATGAAGCAAGCGTATTTTACCAGCAAGACAATTGAGGCGCAGGCTCAAAGCTTTCTAGATCAAGTAAAACGAAAAAAGATTGCCAACTTGGGTGAACGGAAGATGGCGCTATTGGGGTTAGATCTGCAAGAATATTTCTTAAATCCGGACTCACATGCCTTTGTGCCCAGCGCTCCAGCGATTATTCCGAATGTAACTGCCCTTACGCAGGCATTTCAAGCCGGTGGCTTGCCGGTGATTTACACCCAGCATCTCAACCAACCAGAAAATGCAGGGATGATGGCTGAGTGGTGGCAGGATTTGATCACTCCAGGGCATCCGAGGGCGGGTCTCTCCCCAGAACTGGGGTTGGACGGGGCAGATGTGATCCAAAAAACGCAGTATGACGCTTTTTATCAAACCGATCTGGCTGACCGCCTGAGAGCCCAGGATGTTGAGGACCTGGTGATCTGCGGGGTGATGACCCATCTGTGCTGTGAGACCACCGCCCGCTCCGCATTTGTGCGCGGCTTCCGGGTGTGGTTTATGGTGGACGCTACGGCAAGCTACAATGCCGAGTTTCATCTCGGCGCGCTGCGTAATTTAGCACACGGGTTTGTTTCTCCGGTTTTGACCGCAGAAGTGTTGTCTGCTTTATAATGGTGCGGCAATGAAGAAGCATGAAGTAATCATCATCGGGGCGGGGCCGGCAGGGATGGCGGCCGCAATTCAGTTGAAACGGTTTGGGATCACACCGCTGGTGTTCGAGCAGAAGCGGGTTGGGGGTCTGCTGTGGAATGCCAACCTGGTAGAAAATTACCCGGGTTTCCCCGGGGGGATTTCCGGAGCAGAGCTGGTCGCCGGGATGATTGCTCAACTAAAGGGGCATCAGCTTGGGGTAACCGAAGAAAAAGTGTATTCTGTCGATTTCCAGGCGAACCAATTTGTGATTGAATCGCAAAAAGGGGATTATATTTCCCAGGCATTGATCATCGCTTCAGGTACGAAGCCGAACCAATTCCCTGAAAATTTTATCCCCAAGAAGGTTGCTGATCGGGTCCGTTATGAGGTTGCTGATCTTGCCGGAGTGGCCGGAGAGCAAATCTTGATCGTGGGGGCAGGAGATGCGGCCTTTGATTATGCGATCAATCTGGCCAAAGAGAATGATGTTGTGATTTTGAATAGAGGCAGCGAGATTAAAGCACTTCCCCTGCTCCAGGAGCGGGTGAGTGCCAATCCGAAGATCCGTTACCTGGAGAACAGTCGAATAAACTGCCTGCGGCAGGATGATGGGGGCCTGGTCGTTGAGCTAGAGGTGCCAGAAGGTGGTTTTGAACTGCATTGTGGCTACTTGCTGGGAGCAATCGGTCGATCGGCAGCCCTGCCCAGCCTTTCAGACGCGCTCCATAAGGAAATGAAAGGGTTGCAAAAAGAAGGATTATTGCAGATAATAGGGGATGTCAAAAATGGGATTTTCCGTCAGACTTCAATCGCCGTGGGCGATGGGGTGATGGCGGCTATGAAAATATATGGGAATATTTGAGACAGGCTTTATAAATGCCAACAGTACGCTGAAGGCATTTGATCAAAATGAAGGAGTTTTATCGGTATGGATATCGTCGCACGCGTAGGTAGTGAAGATGTCGCTGTGGTGTATGTCGGGAAATATCCTGACGGGGAATTAGTTGAATTTGTCGAGGCAATCTCGCCGCCGTTTCCGCGGGAGAAAAAGTGGGTGGTGATGCTGTCCACGTTGTACGGCTGCCCGGTGGAGTGCAAAATGTGCGACGCTGGTGGTTTTTACCATGGGAAAGTCTCCAAAGACCGCATGTTGGCTCAAATTGATTACATGGTGGATAAGCATTACCCAGACCGGGTGATCCCGTGTGAGCAGTTCAAGATCCAGTTTGCACGAATGGGGGAACCAACCTTCAATCGTGACGTGCTGCGCGTGCTTGAGGAACTTCCCAGCCGCTACCAGGCGCCTGGGTTAATGCCCTCATTATCCACCGTTGCGCCAGCTGGTGTAGATGGGTTTTTTGAAGAGCTGCGCCAGATCAAGGACAAGTATTACTCTGGAGGCAGGTTCCAGTTCCAATTTTCGCTGCATACTTCAGATGAAGAGCTGCGAAAAACCATGATCCCGGTAAAAATGTGGAGCTTCGCCCAGATGGCGGAATTCGGGGAGCGCTACTATCAACCCGGAGACCGCAAGGTGACCCTGAATTTCGCACTTGCAGAGGGGAACCCTGTTGAGCCGGAGAGCTTACTGCGTTATTTTGATCCGGATAAGTTTTTAATCAAAATCACCCCGTTAAACCCGACCTACAGCGCTGAGCGCAATGGGATGCAATCCTATTTAGATGCTGGCGACCAGGAAAAGCAATACGAACTGCCAGAGAAATTAAAGGCAGCTGGTTACCAGGTGATCTTGAGTATCGGTGAAAGAGAAGAGAATCTGATTGGCAGCAACTGCGGTCAATTTGTACTGAAGCATGTGCAGGCTGAAAGCCAATTGGGTGATGGATATTTGTATAAAATTGAGCATCAATTGGAAGGATAATGCTATGCCAGAGGCGATCTTCAACTTTCCACGTGGGTTTTTATGGGGTACCGCAACCGCTGCCTATCAGG
This sequence comes from Chloroflexota bacterium, assembly GCA_039714215.1. Classification (GTDB taxonomy): domain Bacteria; phylum Chloroflexota; class Anaerolineae; order Anaerolineales; family UBA11579; genus UBA11579. The sequence continues at coordinate 14,824 of JBDLJU010000028.1, forward strand.
TAGAGGGAAACAGCAAAAATAACCAGTGGCATCAGTGGGAGCAGCCTGGAAAGATCGCTAACGAGGATCGCTGCGGTCTGGCCTGTGATTGGTGGGGCGGTCGCTGGCGTGAAGATTTTGACCGCGCGGTTGAGGGCGGGCACAACGCACACCGTTTCTCGGTAGAGTGGAGCCGCATCCAACCAGCCCCAGACCGCTGGGATGAGCACGCCTTGGACCGCTACGCCGAGATGCTGCGCGGATTAAATGACAGGGGTCTGTTCCCGGTGGTGACGCTGCAGCATTTTACTGATCCGCTGTGGGTGACTGAAATGGGCGGGTGGGAAGCGGATGAGATCGCCGGCCTGTTCGCCGGGTATGCAGCCAAAGTAGTAGAAGCGCTGAAAGGTTATGTGACCACCTGGGTGACGATCAATGAGCCGAATGTTATGGCGGCAATGGGATACGTGACCGGAGAATTTCCCCCAGGGAAGCAAGATATCCCCGCGATGATCAAAGTGGTCACCAACCAGGCGCGGGGGCACGGGCTTGCCTATCACCGGATCAAGGAACTGCAGCCTGAGGCTCGAGTTGGGATTGCGCTGAACTGGCGGGGGTTTAATCCGGCACGAAATTGGCATCCGCTGGATCGGGTATCAGCGGGGCTGCACAACCAGGCATACAATGAATTTTTCCCAAAATTATTTACTAACGGCAGCGCCCAAATCTTGGGCAAGAGAGTGATTGTGCCGGAGGCTAAGGGCACACAGGATTATGTCGGGATAAATTATTACTCCAGCGATACCGTTAAATTCAGCCTTGGGGCAGGGCTTGACGAATTGTTCACCACTCGAGAATATCCCGAAGGCACTCCACTGAGCCCAAACGGGATGATTGCCAGCCAGCCAGAAGAGTTTTTCAAAGCATTGAACTGGGCACTCAAATTCAAGGCCCCGATCATTGTCACCGAGAATGGGGTGGAGGATATGGAAGACAGCTTCCGGCGAGAGTACCTCGCCTTACATATTCACCAGCTGTGGCATGCGGTCAATTTTAACTATCCGATCAAGGGGTACTTCTTGTGGTCATTGGTCGATAATTTTGAGTGGAATTTAGGTTGGCAGCGCCGTTTTGGCCTCTGGGAGTTAGATCCAGAGACCCAGGAAAGACGCAAAAGACCGAGCGCTGACCTGTACGCGGCGATCAGCAAACAGAACGCGCTCTCTGCTGAAATGGTGCGGGAATTTGCACCGGAAGCCTACCCAAAAATATTCCCTGGATGACCAAATTTAAGCACATTGTGGTAAAATTCAACGCCGTTGGAGAGGTCGCATAGTCTGGCCGAGTGCGCACGCTTGGAAAGCGTGTATACCGCAAGGTATCGAGGGTTCGAATCCCTCCCTCTCCGCTGAAAAAATTCGAGCAGAACCTGCTCGAATTTTTGGTTTTAATGGTCCTAGGGAAATTTGAAAAGTCGAGCAGCAAGCCAAAGTCTCCAGCGGAAGCGGGGGAAGTGGATAGGTCACGGTTAATTTGATGATCCCACAGTTCAAAAAACATTGTTAAAAATGTATAATTAAGCTCAGGAAGTAACCATACCGCGAAGATATTACCTAACACTCTATTAAGCGTGATTTGTTTCCATCAAAGTGGGAGCGGAGGTTTTATGTGGTTTGAAAATTGTCTTCGAAACCAACTGAGGCGATTATTTGCCAAAGAAAACCAGATTGTACTTGAAAGCAGAATTCCCTCGCTTCAGGACAGATTTCAAGATATAGACAATTTCGGTCTTTATCTTCATATTCCCTTCTGCCGTCAAATTTGCCCTTACTGTCCTTACAACAAGGAAATGTATCATTCTGAGGCAGCAGATAAGTATACAAAAGCTGTTATCAAAGAAATTGATATCTATTCTGGGATGATTGGCCGTAAGCCGATTACTTCTTTATACATTGGTGGAGGAACACCGACAACAATGCTCTACAGCGGACTTGATCAGATTCTCGATCACATTATTGACGTTTTCAATGTGCAGTGCGACATTCATATGGAAAGCCATCCTAATGATTTGAGCCTGGAAAATCTTAGTGCGATCAGCTCATTGGGTGTGCAGCATCTTAGTATTGGCGTGGAAGCTTTGCAAGATAAGTATCTGGAGGGCCTCAATAGACCATATACTGCAGAAAAGGTGAAGGCAGCAGTCGAACGAGCTGTCGGCCAGGGTTTCAAATGCGTCAATGTGGACGTCATTTTTGCATTACCCGGTCAGACCTACCGCGAAGTAGAACAGACGGGTCATGCGCTGGTGGAGATGGGCGTTGATCAGATTTCAGCATACCCTCTTTTCAGGTTTCCCTACACCAAAATGGGAGAAACTACCAGGGGAGGTAACCTAAAAAGTTCCAGCATCTTGAGGAGAAGAAAGATGCTTGGCATACTTGAGAATATCTTTTATGATGCAGGATATGAAAGAACCTCTGTTTGGGCTTTTACCAGGCAAGGCGTACCTAAGTATTGTTCTGTGACAGTGCCTCTCTATCTTGGGATTGGTGCAAGTGGCGGTTCTTACTTGAAGGATGTTTTCTATCTCAATACCTTCAATGTTGTTGAGTATGTCAAAGCCCTTGAACATGGGAGGATGCCAATCGCGCTATCGCTTGATCTGTCAGAAAATATGCAGATGGCTGGCTGGCTCTACTGGAGGATTTATGAGACGAGATTTAAGAAGAGCGATTTCAAGAAAAGATTTGGGAAGGATTTTGACAGGGTTTACGGGAAATATTTAAAGCCATTAGCGCTCCTCGGATTCTTGCAAGATGATGGAGAGCGGATCGTGCTTTCCGACAAGGGCACTTATTGGCTGCATGTGCTCGAGGACTTGTTTTCAATAGAGTACATCAGCAAGCTCTGGGGAACTTCTAAGCAAGAGCCGTGGCCGGAAAAACTGGATCTGTAAAATCAGACTGAGCAGGAATGCTTCGATATTGAAAGAGGATCAACCTTGAGCGGTTGACGAACCGCGCCTACGGGAAATTATTTTCGACAGTAAATTTCAGATGATCTAAAAAAAAAGACTCCAAAGGTTTTCAAAACCTTTGGAGTCTGGTGGATTACAGAGATAGTTTATTCTTGGTGTTTTACTCGTTGGTCAGGTTAAGGTTGCCGGCGCCAATCTTGACATTGATCACCAGGGTGGGACCACTGCCTGCCAGCGAATAAGTGTTTTCAGCGCCGCCCCAATTGCCGCGCACGACCACATTGTTCAATGTGCCTTCCACATTGACCACCGCGGGGATTCCCGGCGGAATGTTGATCGTCATATTGCTCAAGGCGGCGTCGGCTTCGACAGTGGCGTCGCGCTGCAGGACACCGGAGAAATCCAGCGTATAGGAGCCCACCCCGCCCTGGAAGTTCATCAGGCTGAAATTTGCGTTTGACAGACCGGTCAGCGTGGCGCTGGATGCGCCGGTAGTATAGCGGAATTGGCTCATCGGCGTCAGGTTCGGACTCGAGAAGGCCAGGTTTATCGTCGAGGCACCGGTAAATATTTTCAACTCCTGGACTGCCATCCCGCCAAATTCAAACTCACCTTTGACGGCTCCGGTGCGAACTTCGAGTTCAAGTGGAGAAGCGTTGAAGTACAGGTCCCAGGTGTTCTCAACATCCCCATAATTCGGCAGGCCGGTGATGTTATATTCAAAGGTATCCTGTTTGATGCTGACCTCTTCACCGGAAGTCGAAACTTCAGGCTGCAGGCCATCCACATTGTAGGTCGCCAGGCCGGTGATTAGGGCATCAGGCGCTCCGGGGTGGATGAACAAATCGCCAGCGCCGAATTGGATCAGAACAGATGTGGTCTCTCCGGGGTGTGGGACAGAAACTGAGATCGTCTCGCTCTCCAGGGGGCCAATGTCGATGGCGTCTTCTGGGAGTGTCAGGGTAACTCCGCAGGCCAGGCTGGCAAGAGCCAGGGATGCAGCTGCGAAGAAAAGGATTTGTTTGGTTTTCATTTTGGTACTCCTGGTAAAAAATCATTTAAATCTAGGGATGCATGCCAAAAAATTGTTGGCATCCTCATCATTTTATGCGACGATCAGGGACGTTTGTCGCGTTGGGATTATAGCAGGAAAACTGGGATAAGATCGGAAAATTGGAGTACGAGGAGCCCAATGATCGCCCCCAATACCCACCCGGCGAGCACATCCGAGAGATAGTGGACCCCCATGGCGATGCGCGCAATCCCGACCAGCGGTCCCCAAATGATCAGCAAGATGCCAAGCCATGCAGGCGCTAAACCTAAGGCGATCACCCCGAGTAAAATTGCCCGGGTGGCATGCCCGGAGGGGAAGGAGTGCGGGTCTGTTTTGCGGTAGATTTGCCCCAGCTCGCCAGCCGGGCGCTGACGGCGGATCGTGAATTTGATTCCGAGCACCAACGCTGCGGTGACAACCACTGCCAGGAGGGTTACCCAGGCCCAGGAAGCGTAGGCTTCAGGTGCAAATGCCCAGACCAGCAGCAGGGCAACTGCCCAAAACCATGAATCCCCGGTATGCCCGAGAAAGACTGCGATACTGCGCACCAGCCCAGGCTGTTCGGCGAAACTGATCTTTTTGGAGAGGTCGTGGTCGAGGTCGTTAATCTTTTGCAAATTCATAGTTAATTGGTGAGGTCTTTCCGGAGGAGTTCAAGCTGGTGGGGTTTATCCACGTCCATTGCAATTTCTGCGTAAGGGGAGATTTCACCAACCCCGGCTAAACCGAGCCGTTTGGCGATCCGGCGGGCAGCTGTGTTAATATCGATCAATCGCAACCCGACCAGGAAAAGCGTGTCGAATCCGAGGATCGCCATTTGCTTGAAGGCGTTTTTGCGGCTGGCCTCAAGTTTATTCCACATTTCTTCGTTGTGGGTCACTGCGGTAACAGAGATCGCATGCATATCCCCGCCGCAGACGGCGGAAGCTTTTAGCTTGATAAAGGAACGGTTGGCGTTGGGGAAGCGGTTTTCCATGGTTTGTTGTTCTACCACAGTGTACATGATGTCTACCCTCAATTCCTCAGCTTGCTGGATGGTCCAATCGACCATTTCAGTTGTAACCGTAGGGATATCGGAGGAGGCCACGAGGAGCAGTTCTGCATCTGGGTTTATCTCAGCAACTTTATAGGTGCCGGCTTTGATGTTGTCGACGATGCCGCCCTGATTGGGGAGAAAATGGAGCGTTTTGGTTGATTTCAAATCAGGATCCTGATCCAAACCGACAATCACGATGTGATCTACCAGCGCAGAGTTAGAAACGGCATCCAGCACCCATTGGATCATCGGTTTGCCGCCAAGATCAAGGAGGGCTTTATTCTTCCCCTGGGTGTACTGATAAAGCGGGTCGTCGGGTTTGGGTATCCCGCCTGCGGTGATAATTGCATCCATAAGACTTCTCCTAA
>JBDLJU010000029.1:0-20198 GCA_039714215.1 Chloroflexota bacterium
GATTGTGCTGGAAGATCAAGGTTGATTGATTACCACCCGGTTGGGGAAGGGACAAAAAAACCTGGCAGGGTTTTGCTGCCAGGTTTTCGTATTTTGATCAAATTCTCGAGATTATTTAGGGAGCCTCAGTTGCCGTTGCGGATGGGGCGGTTGTGGGGGTTTCAAGTACCGGCGTGGCCGTGATCAGGATACTTTCCAAAATCCAGCCGTTCAAGCCGCTCTCCAGGTCGTAGACATATAACCAGGTGCGTCCGCCTGTGTCTTCTTGTGTTTCGCCGAGCAGTTCAACCAGGGCGCCGATGCGCAGGTAGGCAATCACCACCCCGTCTGGCTCGTCACGGAGGATTCCGCCGCCAAACTGGGAATCAACGCTCACCTTAGCCTGTACCAGGGTTGGGGTTGGGGTGATCGACGGTGTCGGAGAGGGGGTCCTGGAAGGGGTTGGTGTGGTGGTTTTTGTCCTTGTGGGTGGAATTGGCGTTTGGGTAGGTGGACGTGTCGGTGTCGATGATGGGGCAAGGGTCGGTGTCTGTGTCGGCACGGCGATATTCCCACCAATCACCGCGGAAATCCCGAAGAAGCCAATCAGTAAGATTGCTGCCACGAGCAGCACCACGCCGCCAATCGTGTAGCCGAACAAGGTGAGTGGTCGAAAGCCCATAATTCCAAGCGTGACCGCGCCGACCAGGGCCGCCCAGGCAAGGTGAATTACAAAAACAACCAACCCATCAGGCCAGAGGTGGGCGATCCCGCTGCCCAGGCCAAAGCCGCTGGCGGCCAGCGGAACGTACAGTCCGTAGGCGATCGCCACGCTGGGCAAGGCTGGGTTATGTTTTTCCCTGACGAGAGTAGCGCTGGTCAGCGCCGCGCCGAACCCGATCACGATGAAAGCTGTCCAGCTGATTTGAGCGAAAAAGCTAACCTGCACCAGTTCTGCAGCAGAGGTTAAACGGGCGATAAAACCTGCCAGCGCGCCTGCCAGTAAAACGAGGATACCTCCGACGATTAAAGCGCCAAGGCTGCGGCCGAAATATTTGGTGGAGCCGAGAATGATCCCCAGCGAGACTCCCACCAGCGGGGACATCAGCGGGGCGAGCAGCGCGCCAAACACAAAAATGTAGGGCGAATCAAACAGGAAACCCAATCCAATCACGATACCGGTGAGAAGAGAAAACAAGAAAAAATCAAAATTCGGGGCGGCTTTGCGTAAAACCGCCTGGATATAATCGGTTTTTTCGTCAGGGGTCAGCGGTGCAATCACCTTGCGGCTGTCACGCCTCCTACGGGCGGGGGATGGTAGTTCTTCTTCGGGCTGGGTGTTTTCAGGGATTTCCATTTGTTTTTCCATGAGTGGTGGTATTTCTGGGAGTTGGCTCCCAGTGATAATTGGTCTAAATTTCCCTGTTAATTATATGATAGAAATAGTAAAATAGGTTGAGTTTAGGGCGAGCAACAAGGTTGCGTGTATAATCATGCTATTCCATTGGAGAAAATTCTTGCAATGATAAAGATTTACCGATATTTATTGATTAGTTTAGTAATTGGGTTGCTGTTGGTTGGCTGCTCCCAGGAGAATCCATCTGATGGTCAAAACGAGCAGACTGCCTCTCCCACGGTGGGACAGCAGGCTGTGGTTCCAACAAATACACCAGCGCCCCCGGTGCTCATTTTACTTGCCAGCCCAGAAAGTGATCCCGCTGCCCTGTCAAACCTTCAGGCGCAGATGGAACAGATCGCAAATCAGCAGGGCATGGTTTTCGAGCACCGTCAGATTCTCGAGGTTGAAACTGCCCCGGAGAACCTCCGCCTGGTCGTGGCAATCCCCCCAGCAAGCAATCTTTCTGGTTTGGCGGCGGGTTTGCCGGGCAGCAAGTTCGTGGCGTTAAATATTCCAGGTGTGAGCGGTACGGGTAATCTGATCGCGGTCGGCGGCGGTCAGCCCTCTGATTTCCAGGCATTTTTGGCGGGCTATATCGCCGCAGTCCAATCCGATGACTGGCGGGTTGGCCTGATCTATTTTGGTGATGAGATTGGGAGAAATTACAAGAATGCCTTCCTTTCGGGCGCCGTCTATTTTTGCGGGTTCTGCAACCCGTATTATCCGCCTTATTATGAATACCCTGTATCTTATGAGGTGCCACCTGGCGCAGGCGCAGAAATATTGCAGCAAGCTGCCGACAACCTGATCTCACAGGGAGTCAACACGGTGCATTTAGCGCCTGGTGTTGAGACCGATAACTTATACAACTATCTGGTAAGCGACGGCATGCGTTTTGTGGGGACTGCTGCACCTCCGGCAGGGCTTGAAGGGAATTGGATTGCCTCTGTGATTGCTGGCGGGGAATTGGATATTACCCAGGTAATTACCGGGGTGTTGAATGGGCAGACAGAATTTCAATCTGCCAGTTCAGTTCAAATCAGTTTCACAGGTTTAAGCGAAGCGCGGCTGACTCATTATTTGGAAATTTTGGCTGCCTTAGAGAGCGGTGAGATCGATCCTCAGGGCGGGGTGATCGAGTAATTTTTGTTAGAGAATCAAAAAGCTGGGAGCAGCCTCCCAGCTTTTTTTGTTTTTAAATATCCTGCTCCGAATTTAAGCAATTGTCCTTTTACCAAGTTGGAGTAATTGCTTGATATCCTTCCATACAAATGGGGCTGAGATCAGCAGACCAAGGAGCATTAACCCGGAAGAAACTGCAGCCTGGGTGAGGATGCTGAGCGATTTCACCTCTGGAAGCTGAAGGATGAAATACACCCCCAGGGCAGCCAGTGCGGATGGCAGTAAGGCTTTGATCAGCGTATTGAATGATTTGGTGATCCCGGGGAATCTCCGGTTGAGCAGGTAGAGTAAGAGCAGCGCCTCCAGCGAGAAGGCGAGCACATTGGCGAGTGCGATCCCGGCAAAGTCAAACCATTTGGTAAACAAGCTGGCAATCATGAAATACAGTGCAGCGTTGATCGCCGCGGCGATCAGGGGGGTCTTGGCATCTTGTTGGGAATAAAATGACCGCGAAGAAATTTCGAGTAAGGCATGCCCGGTGAGCCCGAGCAAATAAATTCGGGTAGCGAGTACGACCCGGGCTGCTTCAATCGGATCGGGGGCATAGGTTGCCTGCACCATCGGGAACATCCCGGCGATCAGCAGCAGTCCCACAGGAACGGTGAGTGCCAACACAGCCCGGATGGCACCATTGACGGTTGCTTTGAACTGGTCAATGTCCCCGGAGGAAAATATTTCTGAAATTGTTGGCAGGATCGTGATCGCGATCGTGGTCCCCAGCATGGTTTCTGGGACCTGCATGATGAACCAGCCGAGGTTAAGTGCAGTAATTGATCCCTGGTCCATGAAAGATGCCAGAAAATCGCGGTATATATAAAAGGTCTGAATAAAGAACATGGTCAGCACCCGCGGTCCGAGCAGGGTGAGCACCTGCCTGACCCCCGGGTCTCGCAGGTTGACCCGCGGTGCCCATTTGAACTCGTAGCGTTTGAGCGCAGGAGTTTGAATTAACAGGTGCATGGCGGCACCGATGATCACTCCGTAGACCAACCCGTGAATACCTAAACCATAACCAGGGAGAGTGATCGGTCCCAACTGAGTTGGTTCAGCGGGAGCGAGGATCAATGCCCCAAAAATTTGACCGATGTTGTACATTGTCGGCGCTAAAGCAGGGAGCAGAAAGTGCTGGTTGGCCTGCAGTCCTGCCATCACCAACCCGCTGATCGAGAAGATCATGATCGCGATCATGTCGAGGCGCATCAGATCCACAGTTAGCTGCTGATATTCTGTTGAGAAGCCCCCAACAATCAGTTTCTCTGCCAGCCAGGGAGCAATCAGGACAACCACCAAAGCAATTAATCCGGTAACCAGGAAGGCGAAGTTTAGGATGCGGGAAAACAGATCCCAAACAGCCTTGCGTCCGCGGCTTTCCATGTATTCTGAAAGCACAGGGATCAGGGCAACCCCCAGGGCGCCGCCGGAAATCAAGGCAGACAGTAAATCTGGGATGTTGTTGGCTGCGTTGAAGGCGTCCAGTTCAAAAGAGGACAGCCCAAACTGCCTGGTGATGATCATTGACCGGGCGAAGCTGAAGATTTTGTCGATACCGAAAAATACGGCGAGGATGATCGCAGAACGCCCAAGATGCGAAAAAGCTCTTGCTTTGATCTTAGTTTTTTTCATGATGGGGGCGATTTTATCACAGAAAAAATTGGGGAAATTAGTTCGGCGGTTCTTGACTGCGCTTCCAGGAGAGGAACGCGGCGAGGGCGGCACTGATGCTGATTGGGATAAACGGGAAGGATGGACCGGTGACCAGGTTCCAAATTGCTGCTAAAAACATCGCGAAACTGGCATACTGCCAGGCAAATTGCTCGGAGAAAATCTTTGCTGGAAAAATTTGTGGTCTATAAGCAAACAGCAAGATCACAAGCCCTGCTGCTGCCCACCCAAACCATTGGGTCACGGGCGGCAGGCTGAGAGGAGGCAGCAGCACCAGGCCGATCAGTGCCAGGGCAGCAGCCAGCTGGAATTTGTTGATCCGCGAGCGCAGCTGACGAATTAATTCGCCGAGCAGCCCGGCAAAACCCAGGCTGATGAAAATTATGGTGGGCGGGGATACCCAAGCAGAAATCATCTCTGTCACCTCACAAGTAGTACCGCTTAACCTGCAAGGATCGTGCCGGGGTTCAAAAGTATCGAAAAGCTTGCTGCCAGATACTGATAAATCGAAATTGGTTCGATCAAAAAAAGCCAGATGGATTCCATCTGGCTTTTGGTTCAAATTTGAGCAGTTAAGGGGCAGGCGTATCTTCAGGGGCCTGGGTGGGGGGGATACCGAGGCACTGGTTTTTGGATATCTCAAAATTATGCAGCTGACTGGCATCCAGGGCAATATATATCGAGGCTTCGTTATAGAGGTCGTAGGCATCGCAGAACTTCCCCTGCGTGAAGCGATATCCAGCAGTAACCAGGTATTGAGTAAAGAGCTCTACTTGTGCGGTTGCCTGCCGGTTGAGGGAAGTCAGGTAGCTCGAATCGCTGAGGTAAGGTGCTGAAATTGCCAGGTCGTTGAAATATACCAGCACCTGGTTCCAGTCTAATCCCCAAAAACTGATCCCAGTTTGGTATTTTTCTGCCCATGTGCGGAAATTATTGGCTTCGACATCCAGCGGGCCAAAGGCTTCCGCGCGGGTCAGGTCGAAGATGCCGCCTTCGAGGTTGCCTTCTGTTCCGATTCGTTGCATGCCGCGATTGCGGTAAGCAATGTAGTACAGCCCATCCACTTCGATGGTCTTGTATGTGGAATCAGCCAATCGCAAATTATCAAGCGCAGCAATCAGGCTGTTCCAGTCTTGCGAGTCTCTATATGCAAGCGCTGAGGAAAAAATTTCTTCCTGGCCGCGCATATCCAGGGTAGGGGCTGCAGTTGGAATTGGGCGCGGGGTGGGGATGCTTGCAGTTTCTCCGAGATGGGTCAAGGCTTCAATCAACAAGGCGGCCGCTTCGCTGTGCTCTGGGTCAAGCAGCAGGATATATTCGAAGCGCTGACGGGCTAATTCGTACTCACCGCGCTCCATATTGACAATGCCGAGCAAGAATTGATCATACACCGCAGTGCTGATCATGGTTTGTTCGGTCTGCACCCGCTCATAAATTGCCCAGGCATAGCCCACCGCGCCGCCGAGGAGCACGATCACGAGAAAGGCCGCCAATCCTAAACCGATCTTGCGACCTCGCCCTTTACCTTTTCTGGCGGGTTTAGCTGGCTTTTCTGGTTTTTCACCCATTTCCTCAGGCGGGGCAGCAGGGGGATTGCCCTCAGCCGGGCCGGCCTGGGTTGAATTTTTATTTAACTGATCATCATTTGATGATTCAGGGGTTGTTTTAATGGTCTCATCTTGATTTTGCATGGCGATTATTATACCGCAGGTGAACTCAGCGAAAAGGTTTTGCACTTTAAATCAAATGAGGCGCCTGAGCTGCAGACACCTCTCCGTGATAAGCTACAACTACTGGAAATTTACTCCTCTACTTCTGCCGCGTTGAGAGCTGTCAGCAGGGCTTGAAACTCCTCAATACATGGGGGGCAGAGGGTGAGATGGTGCTCCACCAGCGGCAAAATCTCGCTGGGCTGTTTGCCTGCGCGGAGCATATCCACGTATTTATCAACTTCTTTAAAACACTCGCTGCAGGTTATTTCTTCATTGAGGGTAATCGAAAGCGATTTGATTAATTTCTGGATTGTGATTGGTTTTATTTTCATGATTGATAGCCTTTTTTCTTGGTGCCTGATATATTGACGAACAAGAAAGAGATTCTCTTACCGTTCGAACAAGGCCATTACTTCCTGCGCGGTAAGTCCTGCCCTTTGGTATAGGCTTTCCACCAACCTTTTCCTGGCATCGTGGATCAATTTATACAGCGCGTTGCGGTTTGTGTTCATCCGCTCAGCGACTTCCCCGAGCGGTGCGCCACCCTGCAGCACGGCGATTATTGCTGTCCGCTGCCGTTCGGTGAGCTCGGTTTCGATCAGTTCGTAGACAATTTGCATTAGATCATTCTGGGTTGTTTCTCTCTCGGGCGAGGCAGATGGATCAGTGAGGATCACCGGTGTGTACTCTTCGCCATCTGGGGTTTCAATCATATCTTGGAGGGAAACATCTTTCCAGCGTCTCCTGCGGAGCTCGGTGAAGGCTACATGGATCGCAATTTTCTGTGCCCAGGTGGTGAACTTGCTTTCGCCGCGGAAAGTCTCCACACTTTTTAGGACCTTCAATAAGGCTTCCTGTACAAAATCCTCTGTGATTGCATCGAGATCAGTCTGGATCCGGTTAGATAGCGAGGCTCGTAAACCGCGCAGCAAGATCGCGCGTAAATCTTCCAGCGCTTCACTTGAAACGGGATCTTTGAGCTCTTCAACCCATTCTTGGTTGGTTCTTTGTGTCAAGCTGCTACCTCCAATGTTGAGGCTGCCTTGGGAATAACAGAATTTCAACAAAGGGAAAACCGGTCTTTTTATCTGCTGACCGGACGATTCCCCTGATTTCTTCTGTAGGTGCCACCGGGGTAATATGATCTTAGAAACGGTAAAAAACAGTAATTAATCTTCGATCACTGACCTAATCATACCTGATTAGGCAAACATGCGATAGTAAGGATCGGAAAATTTTAGAAAACTCTTATAAACTGAAAAAGAACTTCTAGAGATTCCCAGTTTGACTCTCTGAACTGAACAACAGGCTGGCGGTTTCATCCACAAACATGATCGGCACATTGGCAAACAAGATGATGTCTCCAGAGAAAAGCTGGCCTTCGGCAACATTCTTCTGGTTGACGAATGTTCCACATGTGGATTCAAGATCGTGTAAGAAGTATTGTTTGCCTTTTTGTCTGATTTCAGCATGGTGCCGCGAAACAAGCGGGTCTTGAATGACCACATGGTTATCCAATTTTCGGCCAATTGTCGTAACCGGTTTATTCAGCGGGTAGATTTGGCTGTTGATGATTAAATAGGCTACTGGAGCTTGTTTTGGGTTGTCATCCATAATCTGGTACTCTCCTTACCCAAAATTATACTTTAATATTTATTAATTGAAGGAAAAATTTGGGATTGGATGGTTTGTAAAGAATCAGGGCGAGGGCATCCCGATGGTATATAATCTGATCGAATCGCTCTCATATAGGATTGGGAAACCAGAAAGGCGCTGCTCCAGGATTGGCTGTTTTTCCAGTTGGGCGAAATCGCTGACAACAAAGTAAGCGGCGTCCTCGGTGATTTGCCAGAGCTGTTCAAATGCCTGTTCTTCACCGCCTTGCAGCTCACGGAAATTCATGTCTCCCAGGGTGGGCCAGTGCTCAGCCCGGAGGAAGTTGTAGAAGGTGAAGCTGGTTTCATAATCATCGCTGAGACCGATGATCCGTCCCTCAGGGAGGTCTTTGATGATTTTACCGAGGCTTTCAAGTTCCATTCTGGTATGACGGTGGTCGGTGTTGGAGAGGAATTGGATCGTCTGGAAGCTGCCGGCAGTGATGATACCGAGGAAGAGGAGAACCAATGCAGTAAGCCCAACTGTTTTGAATTTAGACCCGGCGATTTTTTGCTCCAGGAAAGCCGCGGTTGGGGCGATGCTGACTGCCAGCAGGGGAACCATCGGCAGGTGGTAGTAATCGTGGGTCCAGGTGTGATAGGCGAACAGGATTGCATAGATAAAATAACCCGCCCACCAGCCGAACAGGATTCGTCTGGCCGGCTTGCTTTTGGCATAATAGATGCCCATTAAGCCGGCCGCGAAGGCAAAAATATTGAATTCGCGAATGATGCGCAGTCCCCAACTCTTGTAGAAAATCAAGTCAGCCCAAATTTCTGGGAAGAAGCGCCCTTTAAACTGAGCGGCCAACCGGCCGTCAATCACGATGCCGTAATAATAATACAGTGCGCTGGGCAGGGCGGCGAGCAGCAAGATCAACCAGATTTGCCGGTTTTTGATTGCGGATTTAACCGGCTCGGCCGAGAGGATGAAGAGGGCAAAGGGAATGATCAAGATAATTCCGGCGACGCTTTTCAGCAGAATGGTCAAACCGGTCAGCAGCCCGGTAAGAAGCGCAAATTTAAAATCTCTGCGCTGCTGCCAGGTAAACAGCGCCCACAGCGAAATTACACTCATCGCCACCATGATCGGGTCTACGATTAATACCCGCGAGAAGCTGACACCGAGTGGCAGGAATAAATAGTAGGTTACGCTTAAGAACGCGCCAAGGGTAGATCCAAGTTGGCGCGCCAGTGAATATAAAGCCAGGCCGCCCAACACCCAGGCGGTGATTGGGATGACCCGGCCCAGCCAGGTGATTTCCTGCCCGGCAAGACGGTAAAGTTGGGCGGTGAGAAACTCAAGGATCGAAGGTTCAATAAACCCGACGATGGCGGCCTGCTGCTCGGCAAAATCGAGGTGTTCAGCGGGAATCTGATCAGTAGTGGGGTAGTAGAGCGCTCGCGAAATGATCAGCGCTCGAAATTGTCGGGTGGGATGCAGTTCAAGGGGTTCATCGGTGATGTCATACAGGCGGAGGAGGGTTCCCAGAAACAAAATGACCACCAGCCAGAGGGTCGGGCGGCGGATGATCTTTCCGAGTGATTGACTGGCTGTATCCATGGCTCAGATTATACATGATTTCCCATCGATCAAGATTCAAATGAATTGTTTACTTAAGCCGTAGTGGAAAAAGGGTATAATCTGAAGCACATAAAACCAAACCCTGGCGGTGAAAATGACTGACAAACAAGCAGACGTACTGGAAATTTCAAAAGCGGCGGTGGACAAGATCGCCGAAATGATCGCAACCCGCGGCGAAGGCCCCCTGGCTGTGCGCGTGGTGGTGCATATGCAGGCGGGCGGCGGGCAGAGCGAGTTTGCCTTTGTGCCCCTCGAGGACAAAAAGGAAGACGACACGGTGCTGGATACCGGCCCATTCTCGATGTTCTTCGATCCAGAAGCCGCTAAAAACTTGGTTGGCGCAAAAGTGGACTACGATGAAACCAAGTTTTCTACCGGTTTCCATATCGAATACGTCAACCCTCTGGCCGGATATCTTGAATCGCGTAAGAAGGATTGGAGCGATGACCCAATTGCCAAGCAGGTACAGCAGGTGGTGGACGAGCAAATTAACCCTGGGGTAGCCGGTCATGGGGGATGGGTTGTGCTGCTGGATGTACAGGGCGACACTGCTTATATTGAAATGGGCGGAGGCTGCCAGGGGTGTGCAATATCACAGATGACCCTCAAAGATGGAATTGAGAAAATCATCACCGAAAAAGTGCCGCAGATCAAGCAGGTACTCGACCATACCGACCATTCCGGTGGTGAGAACCCGTATTATAAGGATCAGGTAGAAGCTGGCAGTGAGACACCTTTAGGTAGCTAACCGGAGAATCGGATGGATAAAATGAGCGATGGCAGAAAATCCTGTTTCGGTTTTGGGTTCTTGATTATGGCGCTGGTCCTTGCGGGATTTTCGGTGTTCACGGGGGGAATTGGTTCGCTGGTTTCCAGCATGGTGGGCGAATCTGTCGGGTTCAGCCTAAAAACCGGCATTTACCTGGCAATCGGTGTTTTCATTCTGCTGGCCATGGTCGCCCTGATCTTCTTTATCAGCGTGAGAGATTGGTCTTGGTTCCCGGCAATATTCGGCGGGGTATACGCGATCATGCCAGACCTGGTATTTGGTCCGGAAGATGATGTGCTGGCGCTGGTTGCAGGGGTGGCAATCTCTGGCTTGCTGGCATATCTGAAAGAAAAGAGAGGCAGTAAAACCTTAGATGTTTGATGCCTGGATGTTAACAGAAGAATCAAAATAGGGAGCATTGCTCCCTATTTTGATCGTGAAATTCCTTGTCTGAAAGCGGCTGCCAGGCCGCTGTTTATTTTTATCGAACGGAGTTCGATTTAACAATATCGAGAAGTATGCTTCTCGATATTGTTTATAGGTATTCGCGCAGCTGACGAGAGCGCATCGGATGTCGCAGCCGGCGCAAGGCTTTGCCCTCGATCTGGCGGATGCGTTCACGGGTCAACCCGAATTTCTCCCCAACTTCTTCAAGTGTGTAGGCTTTACCATTTTCCAGGCCGAATCGCAGCCGGAGGATGCGGGCTTCACGGGGGGAGAGGGTGGCGAGTACGTCTTCCAATTTCTCGCCGAGCATTTTCTGGAAGGTGACCTGGCTGGGGGAAGGAGTGTCTTCATCCTCAACAAACATCCCCAGCTCTGAATCCTCGTCATCACCAACCGGGCTTTCCAGGGAAAGCGGCAGCCAGGAAACCTGCAGCATCCATTGGACCTTATCGATTGGGGTGTCGAGGGCATTCGATAATTCTTCAACTTTCGGCGGCCGGCCTAATTCCTGTTCCAGGCGGCGGGCGACCTTATACAGCTGTCGAATCCGGTCAATCATGTGGACAGGTACCCGGATGGTGCGGCCCTGATCGGCGATTGAGCGGGTAATTGTCTGGCGGATCCACCAGGTGGCATAGGTGGAGAAGCGGAAGCCGCGCCGGTAGTCGTATTTGTTGACTGCTTTCATTAAGCCAAGGTTGCCTTCCTGGATCAAGTCGAGGAATGGCACGCCCCTGCCGAGGTATTTTTTCGCAATGCTGACAACCAGGCGGGTATTGGCTTTGATTAAATGATCTCGGGCAGCCAAACCGCTGAGAATCGCTTGTTTTAATTCTACCTTTGTGGCTTTGGGGGTCTGCCCGTTTAGCTTACACAATTCCTTATCGGCATTGATCCCTGCTTCAATCCGCTTGGCGAGGTGGACCTCTTCCTTATTATTGAGCAGCGGCACCTGTGACATTTCCTTGAGATACAGGCCAACGGTATCGATGTTTTCACCGCGCATTAATTCGACTGGAGCTGCCGGCGCGGGTGAAGGTGATTTTGCGACTTTGTCTGCTTTAACAGGTTTTTTTTGCGGCTCTTCGGTTTCTTCCTCTGGAGTAATTTCCTCCATGTAATGGAAGCGCAGCCTTTCAATGTCATGCTCGTCCTGGGGGAATAGATCAACCAGACGAGATAACTTCTCCTCATCAAAGAGCACAGATGGGGTTTGTGGGTTGGGTAGTTTATTTGCCGGGTAAGCCATCGATTTCCTCCTCCCAGAGGTCGCAAACGATAATTGGTGGTTACTCGTCGAGCAGGTCTTTTAGTTGAGAGAAGCGAGGGTCGATTGGTCCGACCTCACAATCACACTCGGTGGTATTGCGGTTTTCGCCGCATACCGGGCAGAGTCCTGCACAATTTTCTTTGCAAAGCGGGATCTTCGGGATGTCGAGCAGCAGGTAATCATGTACCAGCGGCTCAAGGTCGATGATTCCGCTTTCAGGAACAAACAAGCCGCTTTCAGTTTCTGTCCGTTTATCGAAAGCGTAAAGCTCGGTGAAATCGGACGAGACCTCGGTGAGGGTTGCGGCTAAGCAGCGAACACAATTTGTGGCGATAGTGGCGGATAGCTGGGCTTCCACCAGGAGGCCACCTTGGGTGCGGCTGAATGTGGCGGTTCCTGTGAAGTCCTTGGCCTGAAATTCTTCAGAGAGATCCAAGAACGGGAAGCTAAATTCAAAATCCCTGGTATAGCCTGGTGCTTCATGGATAATGAATCCAACGTTAATGCGGAAAGGGTTATATTGTTTGCTCACCTGATGCTCCGTGAAGGGCATTGATCTGGCATCAGCAGCCCATTTTGCAAAACTTTTTATTAAAGTTAGGAACATTATAACAAAATTTGCAATACGGGTCAATCAGGAGTTAAGTACGGTTGACATAATATAAGAACGGTTTCTAGGGATTGCCCTATAGGTATGGGTTATAATCAGGGACAACCCCATATATGGTGAATCAACCTGATCGCGGCCGAAGAGTCACGTACAAGTGAGGTACAGATGCAAGCAAAATTGACGAATAAATTGCTAATTGCAAGCAATAATTCCGGAAAGGTTAAAGAGTTCCATCAGCTGCTGGCAGCCCTGGAAAACGTGACTTTGGTGACTCCTATAGAACTGGGGATCTCTCTTACGGTTGAAGAAAGCGGCAGCTCATATCTGGAAAACGCTCGTCTCAAAGCAGAGGCATTTTCTGAAGCCAGCGGTCTGATCGCCTTAGGGGATGACAGCGGGTTGGAAGTAGATGCATTGGACGGAGCGCCAGGTTTGTACTCTGCGCGCTATTCTGCAAGGCCGGGGGCTGATGATGCGGACCGCCGGAGGTATTTATTGGACAACCTTTCTGGCAAGCCGCGCCCCTGGACGGCCCGCTTCCAGGCATCTTTGGTGATCGCGATACCTGGCGAGCAAACCAGGCCAGAATTTGCAGGGGTCTGTGAAGGGGAAATCATCCCCACGGAGCGCGGCGTGAATGGTTTTGGTTATGATCCGATCTTTTTCATCCCCGCAGAGGAGTACACAATGGCTCAGCTCTCTGATCAAAAGAAGAACCTGATCAGCCATCGAGGACGGGCGGTGGCAGCCGCGCTCCCTGCCCTGAAAGCGCTGTTCGCTGGGAAGCGGTGATACAATCAGTGCCATGATTACAGAATATATATCCAGGAATTGGAAAAAGAATTATCAACTGCTGGACAGCGGCAAAGGCCGAAAGCTGGAGCAGTTTGGGCCGTACACCGTGATCCGTCCTGACCAACGGGTGGTATGGAAACCCGCGCTGCCGCCTGACCGCTGGCAGCAAGCCGATGCTGAGTTTGTCTTGGCCCAAAAGGGCGGCGGTGGGGAGTGGCAGCGACACAGCCAACTACCGGATGCGTGGCAGTTGGAGTACAATGGTTTGCTCTTCAAGGTGGCGCTTGAATCTTCCCGGCAGGTGGGGGTTTTCCCGGAGAATGCCGTGCATTGGGATTGGGTCGAAGAAAAGATCAGCTCAGCCAGCGGGCAAATGCGGGTGTTGAACCTGTTTGGCTATACCGGGCTGGCATCATTGGCGGCAGCCCGGGCAGGTGCAGCAATCGTGCATATTGATTCTTCAAAGCGGGCGATCCGCTGGGGAAAAGAGAACCAGGTCTTGAGTGGTTTGGATGACAAACCAATTCGTTGGATTGTTGATGATGCGGTTAAATTTGTGGAACGTGAGATTCGACGCGGCAGCACTTATGATGGGATCATCTTGGATCCTCCGAAATACGGGCTTGGCCCTAAAAAAGAGCGCTGGGAGTTCCTCCCCCAGTTTGAGCGGCTGTGCTATTCACTGCGTGAGCTGCTCAGTGAACGCCCAAAATTTGTGGTGGTGACTGCCTATGCGATTGAGCAGCCGGCAGAAATATTACAGGCGCCATTAGAGAAAATGGTTTCTGGTTTTGGAGGAAAATTGTCCCTGGGAGAATTGGTTTCGGTGGATAAAAGCGCGGGGCGGAAGATCAGCCATTCAATCACCGCCCGTTGGGAAGGGAAATAAATCCCGGTGGCCAAACGGGTCTCCGAAGTGAGCTTCACCGTCTCTGGATTAGCTGCTCCCGCTCGCCTGGATAAGGTGCTCCGGGCGCAGTTTCCGCGTTGGGGACGGCAGGCGGTCGGTAGGGTGATCTCTTCCCGGCAGGTGAAAGTAAATCAAAAGAACGTGTGGCTGGCCTCATGGAAGGTTAGTAATGGCGATTTAATCGTCGTCGCGAAACCCCCGAGAGAAAAACCAGCGGGACCCACCAAATTCGACCGCCGCTGGATCATTTCTGAAGAGCAAGACATCATTGTGGTGAATAAGCCTGCAGGGTTGCGTTCTCAGGCAACCCGGGCTGGTGGAACGGATAATTTGCTCTCACTGGCGAAAGCCCAATTTGGGGAAGTGCATTTATTCCACCGCCTGGACCGAGATACTTCAGGGCTTTGCCTGCTGACCCGCCCTGGACCGGTGAATGCATATCTGGATCAGGCATTCAAACAACGTCTTGTAGAGAAAGAGTACCTGGCTGTGGTTGCAGAACTCGGGTCATTGGAGGAGGAGGGGATCATCACCGCCGGCCTGGTAACGGATGAGAAGCGCAGGGACAAAATGCGCGCAGTGCTGCCCGGGGAAAGAATTTCAGGTATGCAATCGGCTGAAACTCGCTACCTGGTGAGAGGGACAGTGCCTCAAGGTCACCTGGTACGGCTCTGGCCGGTTACCGGGCGCACCCACCAATTGCGCGTCCACCTGGCTGCTTATCATGCTCCCGTGATTGGCGATCGATTGTATGGAGGCAAGCCGGCCGCTCGTTTGATGCTGCATGCCCTGGGCCTGCTGCTGCCTGAACAGGGAGAATTTCCCAAACGGGAGTATAAGGCAGCGGTGGATTGGTCTAAATAACGGGGGATCAGGTTTTTAGTTCGATCGTGTATTGATGCCCGAAAACAGGTTCTAATTCAATCCCAATTTTCTGGTAAACCTGCGGGGGGATCCCAATATCGGCGAGGAAAAGCTGCCCGCTGGCAGGGTGCTGAAGCCCGGGTTTGGGAAGAGCTAAGGTAAGCGTACGCTCTGCCTCGATAAACTCTCCGGGTGTTTCTCCATTGGTAGCGTCAATCCCCGATGGTAGATCAAGGGAGAGCACTCCTTTGGCGGACTGGTTGATCAGCCTGATCAGTTTTTTAGTATTCCCAGCCGGGGCGCCGCGTAAACTGTAACCAATCAGGGCGTCAATCACCAGGTCAGATTCGGAGACAGCCTGTTCAGCATTCTCCATGGCTGTGGGTCTCAAGCCTGCATTGGTCAGAATATCCAATTGGTTTTTAGCTGCACCCAGGATTTGATCTACGGGTTTGGTCAGCAGCAAATCGATGTTGTATCCCCGGTTGTGAAGGTGACGGGCAGCGCAAAGTCCGCCTCCGCCGTTGCCTCCGGACCCAGCGGCGATGGTGATGGTTTTCCCAGGCTGCTCCTGAAGAATTTCCATCGCCTGCAGGGCGAGATTGCGTCCGGCATTTTCCATCATTTGTAGAATGCCGAGGTTAAACTCCTCCACCGCAACCCGGTCAACTTCACGCATTTGGGTTTCAGTTACATGGGGGATCGGCTGGCGGTCAATATTAAAAAAAATTGACGTATTCATTTTTTCCTCGAGAGATGAAGAAATCGGATATAATTTTTCGCATGTTAGACTATCTGATTAATCGGATATTGGGTATCCGTCGATTCTTACGGCGGGTGCTGGTAAATTTCGGAAAAGATGAGTGCAATAAACAAGCAGCTGCATTGTCTTACTTTGGTTTGTTTTCCATTTTCCCATTGATGTTGTTCATGATCTATATTGCCAGCTTTTTCTTCCCTTCCGAGGCATCCCGGCAAGCTCTGGCTGCTTATATGCTCGAGTTTTTCCCTTATGGGGGAGAAAACCTGGGCAAGATTGTTGAGCAGACTTGGAGCGCCCGCGGCTCTATTGGTGTGGTCAGCGGTCTCACGCTGTTATGGGGTGGCTCTTCGGTATTCGGTGTCTTGGAGACTTCCTTGAGCCGGGTGTGGGGCAGCGAACCACGCAGCTTTTGGAAGCGAAGAGCGCTGGCGGTGATCTCGGTTTTAACCCTGGTGCTGTTCTTTTTAGCGACTTTTGTATTAGGACCCATCGCCGATTTGATTGTGGAGGGGCAGATCCTTTTTGAGCGTCAAACGATTGATTACATTACTGAATTGGTGATGCTTACCCTGGTGTTAATGGTGCTTTATGGAATCTATCCGAATGAATCTGTGCGTTGGGAAGCGGCGTTTATGGGAGCTTTCATCAGCGCGGTATTGATCGTATTAACTCGTTTTGGATTTGGCGTGTATACCGGGGTGGTCATTGAGCGATATGGTTTCCTCTACGGCAGTCTCGCCTGGTTTGTGACCCTGGCTTTGTGGGTTTATATTCTGGCATTAATGGCGATGTTCGGTGCAGAATTTGCCGCGGAATTCCAGAAACGTCAGGAACTGATGATCCAATTGGCAGACCGGCAATCTAAATCTTAAGCGCCTCAGCGAAATCAGAAGCTCGATCAAAGCGGTCAGTGGGATTTTTAGACATCGCTTTCACAATTGAAAAAGCAACCTTATCGGGAAGCCCTGGATTGTAGGCCAGGATATTTGGAACCGGCTGTTGGATGTGGGCAATCAGGGTAGCCGCTCTGTTCTTGGTTTGGAAGGGCAGATTTCCAGCGAGCATCTGGAAGGTCATCACGCCGAGCGAGTAGATATCCGCTCGCTGGTCAAGGTTGACTGCTGCCTGGATTTGTTCAGGGGAGATGTAATCCAACGATCCAATAAATCCCTGATTTCTCAGCTGTTCAGATTGTGTGCTGGTTTTGGCGATCCCAAAATCGGTGAGCACTGCCTGCGGGGGATGATCCTTTGATTGTGCAGGCCGCAGCAGGATATTGGATGGTTTGATATCGCGGTGGATCGTTCCTTGCTGATGGATATAATCCAGTGCGCAGGCGATTTGGGTAATAATCTGGTGGGTATACTTCAGACTTAAGGGCGCCTCGGTTTTAATTTGATTGGCGAGCGATTGGTATGAAATAAACTCCATGATCATATAGATCAAGTCATCGGTTTCCCCATAATCGAAAAGTTTGACGATGTTGTCATGCTCAAGCTGCGAAATAGTCTGGGCTTCGTGGATGAAGCGTTTTTGAGCAAGCTGGTCCTGGGCAAAGTGCGGAAGCAGGATTTTAACGGCGGCTTCTTTTCCGGTGGCAACATGTTTTCCTTTGAAAATTTCAGCCATGCCCCCTCGGGCAATCATTTCTGTGATTTCGTAATCCCCAACTTTATTCAGTTTTTGCAAGAGCTGAAAGCCATAAGAAGGCAGCAGTTTTTTCTTCTCCCAATAATCGATCTGGATCTTGTAAATTCGGTTGTCGACGAAATTTTGCAGCCACCCTCTGGTGGGTCGGAATAACGAAATTGTGACCAGCCCTGAGGTGATTGCCACAACCGCCGAATACTGGTTATCCAGCAGGGCATAAAAGAGGGCTTCGAGAAAGGTGAAGAGGGCAAAGAAAGCCAATCCAAGCACAATGGTGAGAAGCGTGAATCCCAGGCCGCGGTTGATCACATAATCAATCTGCCACAAACGTTTGCGTTGGATCGAAGCTGCGATTCCAATTGGGAAAGCCAGCGAACCAATCACAAAGAAGAAGGTGCTGACCAGTGCATAAAGAATACTCTCAGGCGTGGTTTGATCGACAAGGGTTGGATCAAGCGCTGATGGGGCTTCCTCGAGGAAGGTGATCAGGAACATTAAAGCGATCCCCAGAAATGCCCATTTTGCCTGTTGGCGTTCCGTGGGGGAGGCAACCCTGTGATAGCGTCGCACCTGGGCAGCAACCCCGATGCCCAACAGGGAGAAGTAAATCAAGAAACGGATCGGGTCGGCCAGTCCGCCATGGATTGAAATGTTGTGGGGAAGTTCCGGAAAAAAAAACCAGCTCCAGATCCAACCATACCAAAAGATCAGCAGCCACTTCGACCATTTTGGGTACAGTCTGCCATTGGGGAAGATCAGCAAAATGGTCATGATCAGCGACCAGGACAGCGCTCTTGAGAACAAAATCCAACCGTCCACAAAGGGGAAATCTGCGGCGAAAGCCTCGACCACATTCATGATCGTGGTGCCCCAGGAGACCAGGAGCATGGATACCACCAGAATATTGATATCTTTTGATTTTTGGATGAATAAGGATATGCCGATAATGGTATACACCAACATCATCAGCACCTCGGGGATCAGCATGCCGAGCGCCCAACCGAGATTGGGGACATTTGCCAGGTCAAGACCGTGCTGCACATCTGGCGCCACCGATAGCAGGTCTTGAAAGCGGTGGGGCAGACCGAGGATGAAAAAGCCAATACTGACCACAGTAATGACCACCCAGGCAAAACTCACCGGGAGGGCAAATTTATTGGGGACCAGGAGATGTGTTGGAGCACGGTCTGCAATGTTATCTAGCTGTGATCGATTGGGTGAAGCTGCTGCCATTTAGAATCCTTGGGTGGAAAGTGATTGTCTATTATAAGGTAAGAGCGCGATATTTTGGGATGAGGATTTTATTTATTCGAGAGGGTTGTATGCAGTATAAAACTATCCGGAATGATCGTTCCGCTAATCAATCTGCAAGAACCGCTGTCAAAAGCCTCGACTCCTTGTGTAGAATTAATCAGGTGTATGAAGATCAATACTTACAGCTCCAGGGGGCTGCTGTTACCATCTGCTGCAATTAAACCAAAAACCGGCTGATCAGCCGGTCTTTCTTGGGGTGGATGAAGGGGCTCGAACCCTCAACCACCGCATCCACAGTGCGGCGCTCTACCATTGAGCTACACCCACCAAGTGAACGGTATTCTAACATGAAGCCAATCAGGCTTCAAGTAGCTGATGAAGTGTTTTTTCCAGCGCGGTTCGGGCGACAGTTTGCTGTTCTCCGCTGCTTAAATCTTTGATTGTGACCTGCTGGCTGGCCTGCTCATCCGGGCCGACGACCACTGCCAGGCGAGCGCCAATCCGGTCGGCGAATTTGAACTGCCGGCCGAGCTTGTCGGGGGATGTCTGGTTGGTGACTTTGAAACCGGCGGAGCGCAGTTCTTGGGCCAGCTGGATCATTTCCGAGGATAACGCTTCCTCAAAGAGGGTGATATAGATCGGAGCCGGGGTGTTTCCAAAGGAAGGTAATTTGCCCAATTTGTCGATCAGCAGGGAAATTACCAGGTCCCCGACGGCGAAGCCAACCCCGCCGACCGGCTGCCCGCCGACATCACCGACCAGGTTGTCGTAGCGTCCGCCGCCGAACAGGGCGCGGAAATCTCCGGCGGTGTCCCAGGCTTCGAATACAGTTCCGGTGTAGTAGAGCAGACCGCGGATGATCTGTGGGGCGAACTCGACATACTCAGTGATCCCGTAGGAGTCTAAGGCGGTGAAGATCCGTTTGAGCTCATCCGATTTTTGCCACAGGTCTTTATCGGTGATCATGGTCTCGATCCCACCAATTTGAGCCGGGTTCAATCCAATTTCAGCAGCGTAGGTCAGCCAGGTTTCGGGTTTCATTTTATCTTTGCGGTCGATCAGACCAAAGACATCGGCACGCATTTGTGAGTCGATGCCGAGCGCTTCGATCTCGCTTTCCATCAACCGCCGGTTGTTGACCAGGATCTTGGCTTCATTTGGAGCCAGCCCGACCTGCTTGAGAAAGGTGGCAGCGATGGCGATCAGTTCGGCGTCCGCCTCGGGGGAGGGGTTGCCGATCATGTCGATGTTCCACTGGAAGAACTCACGCGTGCGGCCTTTTTGCGGGCGCTCGTAGCGCCAGAATGGGCCAAACGACCACCAGCGCAGGGGGAAGGTCAGCTGCGGCTGGCGGGAAGCGACCATCCGCGCGAGGGTAGGGGTCAGCTCAGGGCGCAGGGTGAGCTTGTCGCCGCCGCGGTCCTCAAAGACATACGACTGCTTCTCGACAATTTCTTCGCCGGACTTGGCGGCGTAGAGCTCAAAGGTCTCCAGGATGGGGCCTTCATACTCGCTGTAGCCGAAAGCTTCGCTGACCTGACGCATGTTTTCGTAGAGCCAGATGCGCACGCCCATTTCTTCGGGGTAGTAATCTCGGGTTCCTTTGACGGAACGAATAACTTGATTTTTTGCCATATTTTTCTGCCCATTGGGTTAGTTTCAATGGTAAATTGTAGCATAGGTTGGGGGTGG
>JBDLJU010000030.1:0-20086 GCA_039714215.1 Chloroflexota bacterium
GGTAAATTCTTTGTTCTCTGTCATTGGTCAGCTCCTCTACCTCGATTGTACAGGGATTTTCCAGATTCTGGGCAGACATGAGTGGGTGGGTCAAAAAGATACCCCTGGGAATTTTCCAGGGGTATCTTCAGGAGACTAAGAAATTTCCTGCTTGGTGATCAGCAGCCTGGAATCAAACCCCAGGAGACCTCGCACCACAGGTAGTTGCGGTCAATGTAGAATAAGGCGATGGTGACACAGATGGCGACAACGATCAAACCGCTGCAGCCGATGATCAACCCCTTATTCATTCCCTTCTTTTTTTCGGGCGGTGGGCTGGCTGCTACCTGACCGGCGTACTGCTGCTTCTGAGGTGGTGGAGCGGCAGGTTTTGCAGGTGGGGCGGCTGCGGGGGGCGCTGCTGGTGCCGCTGGTGGCGCCGCGGGTTTGGCGGCCCCAGCTGAGGCGACGGTGGCATCTTCGTCGAAGCCAACCAGGCCAAATTCCAGGACAACATTATCGCCGAGGCGGAAGCTCTCGCCGGAGACCAGCTGGTGTGAGCCAGCAAGACGCTGATCATTGATCCAGGTGCCGTTGGTAGATCCGAGGTCTTCGATGATGTAGCTGTCCTCTGCCATGACCAGACGGCAGTGGCGTCGGGAGATCTCTGAATCATTAATTGTAATTTCATTGTTAATGTCACGCCCAATGGTCAGTTCGTTTTTCATGATCGGAAAAACTTTACCGGGTGAAGGGCCGACTCGCAAAACCAGTTGATACTGAGCCATAATTTTCTCCTATTTTTGGTTGCTTTACCTAGTGTACAAACTTTTTTAATCGCTGTCAAACATTCTCCACCCCCAAAGAGAGAGAATGCTTCCAGACCAGCTCCATTCCCATTTGGTTGGCAAAATTTAATGCTGCGGTGCGTCCGACCTCTTCGACCGCCGGAGTCTCCTCCAGCACCATCTCCATGCTGGTTTTGTTCTGGTTCTCCAACCCACAGGCGACGATCCCCTCCCAGTACGACATTTCAGAGGAGACGTTAAGTGCAAATCCGTGCCTGGTAACCCCGCGGGCATCCACCCGCACCCCGATGGATGCAATTTTAGCGGGGGATTTCAGCCGTTCAGGTGGGGTGTGATCACAGCGGCCAAGCATTTCTGGGCGCACCCATACGCCTGTAAGACCTGGGATTTGTTCAGCTGGCAGCCGATATTCGAACAATGTGTTGATCAGTGTGGTTTCAAGTTTTCGCAAATACCCCACCAGGTCTCGTTTTGGACGGCTGTCAGTGCCGTGGTTCTCCAAAGGGATGATGGGATAGCCAACCAGCTGACCGGGGCCGTGGTAGGTGACATCACCGCCGCGGTCGGTCCAATGGGTAGCGATGCCGCGCTGATCAAGTTCAGCCTGGCTCCAGAGTAGGTTTTCAGTGTTTCCCTGGCGGCCAAAAGTGTAGCTGTGTGGGTGTTCCAATAAAAGCAAAGCTGGCGGGTGCTGCCCTTGGGCAATCTCTTCCGCCAGCCGGTTTTGTAAATCCCAGCTTTGCTGGTATTCAAGCAATCCTAAATTGTAGGCAATCAGCTGCATGTTTTTTGCAGCCATCACTCACCAAAACAACGCTGGTAGAGGTCGCTTTGTAAAATTCCCTGGGGATCGACTTCCTCTTTAAGTTTGAGGAAGGATTTGACAGTCTTCTCACCAAGGTAAGCGCGGACCACTTCTGCGGTTATGCTGCTGTCTTTGGCAAAATAGAATTTTCCACCGCCGGCAAGCACAATCTGGTCTAGCTCTGAGGTGAGCTTGATCAGGCGCTTACGGTTGCGGTTGGTGACCTTAAAGTCGAGCGCCATGGAGAAGCCATCGACGGCATGGCTGAAGAGGAAATTGTCTTCCCGGTGGCGTTTGACCACACCGAGGTAGGAGGGGATCCGCCGCCGCTTGCAGAGCTTGAGCATCTCACGGTAGGTGTCTTCGGCGGTCTCTTTCGGCAGAAAGCTCTGGTACTGAATCAGGCCACCGCGGCCATAACCGAGCTCCCAATTGGGGACATAATCCAGCAGGTAGGTAAATGCGACCAACGACTGCAGATAGGTTTTGTGATTGCCTATCGTGCGGTTCATCCAATACTTGGCCGAATTTACCCCGCGCATCGCCAAATTATTGAACGCCAGGCGCATAAACTTGTGCACAACCGATTTGGGGACCAGACCCATAATTGTATCGGGGACATCCTGGTTTGGAGAGTAAAGCGAATGGTTATACTCACGGTCTTCTCCCTCCTTCAAATAGTTGGCGCTGTGCATCTGGCCGCGGCCCAGCCCGCGCCCCCCGGCGGTGGCATCGATCCAGGCGACGATGTAGTCGTTGTGCTTCTCTTCATCGGTGGCAGAAAGCACCCGGTTCAGGTTGGGCTCTGCCCAGGCGCGCACCGTTAAATTTCCCGAGTAGACCCGCTTGAGCTGCAGGGTAATCGAAGTAAATACGCCAAGCAGACCCATCCCGCTGATGATCCCGTAAAAGAGCTGCTTATTCTTCTTGGGTGTGCATGTGATTTTTTTTCCGTTGGGGAGCACGGCATCAAAGGAGAGCACATGCTCGCCGATTGTGCCGGTTTTCCAATTGTTCTTGCCATGGACGTTTGCGCCGAGGCAGCCACCGATTGTGGGGGCCATGGTCCCGGGGGTGACCGGTGACCACCAGCCATCTTCAAGGGTGTAACGCCATAACTGCTCAATGGTTACCCCTGGCTCAATGGTGATTACGCCGGTTTCCGGGTTCCAATCCAGGATGCGGTTCATCCGTTGGAAATCGATCACGAGTCCGCCGCCATTTAAAGCGGCATCGCCATAACTTCGTCCAGCGCCGCGTAAGGCAATTTTGAGATCATTCTTGTTGGCCAGCTCAAACAGCTCGGAGACCTGCTCGGGGTGGGTGGGTCGGTAGAGGAACCCCGGCCTTGAAATCGAGTGACCGAAATTTTCTAATCTGAACAATCGCTCGTTGGGTAAGGGATAATCAGCCATTAAAACGACATCCTTCTGAAAACAAACGAAGGAATATGCTCAACAATCAATAGGATGTAGCGCCACCACCAGGGTGTGTAGATCACCTGCTTGCGGCGTTTAATTGCCCGCCAGACATCTTTGGCAATTTTTTCAGGGGCGGCTGCTGGAAACGGACCAAGGTCCGCAGGGAGCAAGTCGGTGTCGACATAGCCCGGTTTGACGGTGAGCACATGGATGCCTTTTCGGGAAAGGCGGTTGCGCAGGGCTTCGAGGTAGGTGCTGAATCCGGCTTTGGAGGTATTGTAGCCCGGGTTGGCTACCCGGCCGCGGTCGCCAGCAACGGATGAAATGCCGACGATTTTCCCCTTGCCCATTTGCTCAAAGAGTACGGCTGCCTCACTTAACCAGGAGATTGCTCCTTTGAGGTTGACATCGATCATTTCGTGGTCTTTGGCGGCATCAAATTCGCTGATCCCGACCGAGTTCATTATCCCGGAATTGTAGACCAGCAGATCGATGGTTTTAAATTCTTTCAGTACGGTCTGGAAGATCGGTTTAATCTGGTCAAAATCGCGGACATCATGCTCATAGAAAAAAGCAAGTGGTTCCCCTGCCAGGCCGTTAATTTCTTCGGCAACCTTGACCAGCCGTTCTGTGCGGCGGGCGAGCAGAGCGACCTGATAGCCTTCTTTTGCAAGCTTTCGGGCGATGGCTTCGCCAATCCCGCTTGATGCGCCGACCACCACCGCTTTTGAGAGCGGGGCCAGGGGGTGTTCAACAGGTTTTTGGTTTTCACTCGTCATATTGTCTCCGTAAACAGGCCAGTTATCGAGGGTGATTAATACAATATCCTACTTATTATACAGTTTTCTAGACGCCAATCCCAAGGATAAATCCTCTTCACTCTCAAAAACTACCAAATGTTTGGGGATTGTGCTTTGGCTGGGATTAAACAGAGGACAGATTGGCTAATCTGTCCTCTGTCGTAAATTTGTTCATGTACGATGATTAAAACTTCGTTTGGTTAATCTTCAAACCTTAGTCGTGATCGTGGTCGCCGCCGAAATGCACGTGTCCGTGCTCAATTTCTTCAGCACTGGCGGCACGCAGACCGGTAACGGTGACCTCAAAAGAGAGTTCTTTCCCGGAGAGCGGGTGGTTGGTATCTAATTTTACGATCTCATTTCCTATCTCGATGATTGTGGCAAACATCATGTCGCCTTCGTCATCGGTAATTTCCAGCTCGACGCCAATATCCATGGGCACGTCGGGGGGGAATTCGCCGCGGGCTACTTCCAGGATCGCCTCGGGCTCGATGAGACCATATCCATCTTCAGGGGCGACAAGCACAGATTTACTCTCGCCAACCTTCATGCCTTCGATTTCACGTTCCAAGCCGGGGATGATATTGGCATGCCCCTGCAGATAATCCAAGGGTCCACCTTCTTTTGAAGAATCAACGACCTCGCCATCGACGGTGAGGGTGTATTCGATGGTTACCACGGTATCCGCTGCTGCCTGGGTGGGTTTGTTTTTTTCACTCATTGAAAAATACCTCCTGGGTATTAGATTTTGATTATTTATTCTCAATCGAAGCGCGCCTCGATCAATCAGCCGAACGATTATATCACGCTCGCATCTCACCAAGCGGCTCGGAATTGCTCATCTCACAGCTGTTGAACGGAGGTTGATTAGTAAGAAATGGTTATTTTCAACCATCAATATACAAACGATTTTGATCCCTTTTTTGATATAATCCCATACTATGAAATTTAGATTATTGTTGCTCTTGATAGTTTCCGGAATACTTCTCGGTGCCCCCTCCACCGTATTTGCGACCGCGCAGTTTATTTCAGATTCTGGTGCGATGGCGCCGCTGTGCCTGCCGGGAGATGATTCGCTTACAGGTGACGACTGCCAGGCGATCGGCCCGAGCGGATATCTTGCTTCGCTGGAACAGCAAGGCGTGATCCTGCCTCTAGAACCGCTGCCTGCGGTGTATATCGATGCGGCTTACACCGAACTCCCTTTTAACTATGTGCGTCTCAGCGAGGATGCAGTCCCGATTTTTTCCAGCCTGGATGACGCCACTCGCAATAACAACCCGTACCGTTCGATCTCTGTTGGACCGACGAAATACGCTTCATATATTGATTACTCATCTGGAAACGGCAACGGGAAATACTACATGATCGAACCTGGGATGTGGATCCGAGGGGGGAGCACTACCGGGCGGGTTGCCGCCCCCAGTTATGTAGGGATGCAGTTCGCCGGCACACCAAGCAGACAATTCGGCTGGGTGATCTATCAAACGGAAAGCTATAAAGAACCAGGCAGCTCAGCGCCGCTCAGCGGACACACGCTTAAAAAATATGACCCGATTCAGGTGTACCAGACCACGGAAGTAAACGGGGTGGCCTGGTATTTGGTTGCGCCTGGAGAGTGGGTCGACTCCAGTTTCACTGCCCTGGTTTACCCGACCACCGAAGCCCCCGCAGGAGTGAGCAACGGACGGTGGATTGAGGTTAACCTCTACGAACAAACGATTGCGATCTACCAGGACAACCGGTTGATCTTTGCTACCCTGACCTCAACTGGGATTGCCGGGTGGTGGACACAGCCCGGTCTGTTCCAGGTTAATGAGAAACTTGACACTACCCCAATGTCTGGCTCATTTGAAGCTAATTTTGCTGATTATTACTATATCGAAGATGTACCCTGGACAATGTACTTCGACCAGTCGCGGGCGCTGCACGGCGCTTACTGGCATAATTTATTTGGGTATGAGCAATCCCACGGATGTGTGAACCTCTCACCCGGCGATGCCCGCTGGTTATTCTACTGGGCGAATGTCGGTGATTATGTGTATGTCTGGGATCCCTCGGGACAAACCCCCACTGATCCGGCGGTTTACACTGCTGGCGGTGCATAAAACCTCACTCTACAGGACGGTGGCGTATGTCACATCGCAATAAAACTATCTTGATGCTGGTGACCCTGGGGCTTTCTGCCCTGGCCTGCCAGACGGTCACCGGGGTATTTTCACCTTCTCCTCAAAATAATTTCCCAATTCCTGACTCAACAGCGGTCCCTACCTACGCGCCTGATGTCACCCCCCCCGCACCGACCCCGACCAGCACCCTGGTGCCGCTCAACGGGCAAGAGCAGCAGGCGATCTTCGATGAGCTCTGGGATGTGGTCAACGAGGAATACCTTTACGAAGATTTCAATGGTGTTGATTGGGATGCCGCATATATTGAATTCTCACAAAAAATAACAGACGGAATGTCCAGCGAGGATTTCTACTTCGGTGCCGATGAACTGATTTTTAATTTGGGGGATGAGCACTCAATTTACCTTAATCCACAGGTTGTTGCCTGGGAAGATGCCGAATACGATCGCGGGTCAGATTATGTTGGCATTGGGATATGGATTGAAATGGTTCCTGATCGAGAGCGGGCTGTAGTTTTACTCACCTTTCCAGGCGGACCTGCAGATCAAGCCGGAATCCAGGCTCACGACAGCATCGTGAGTGTTGAAGGTGTCACCTATGCTGATGCTGATATGTTCTACTTGGACAGGCTGGATGGCGTTGCCGGTACGCCGGTTACACTTACAGTGCAGTCTCCAGGAGAAGAGCCGCGCCAGCTGACCGTGGTTCGTGACCGGATCACCGGAAGCCTGCCGATCCCCCACTTTGTAGCGACCACGCCGGCCGGGCAGAAGATTGGTTATTTGCTGGTCCCCACTTTTTCGGATGGAAGTATCGGCGACCTGGTAGGTGAGGCCTTGGATGAATTGGGCGCTGAGGGTGAGCTTGATGGCTTGATCATCGATCAGCGGATGAACAGCGGGGGATACGATACAGTGATGGCGGATACGCTCGGTTACTTCGCCAGCGGGTTGGTAGGACATTTCTCCAACCGCTCTAAGGATACTCCACTGCGGATCACCCGCCGGAATGTAAGCGGATCCGCTAGCCTGCCGTTGGTGGTCCTGGTTGGGGAAGGTACTGCCAGCTTCGCCGAAATCTTTTCAGGGATCCTGCAGGACCTGGGACGTGCCACAGTGATTGGTGAAACCACCTTGGGCAATGTGGAAATCTTGTGGGGCTACGATTTTGAGGACGGCTCACGCGCCTGGATTGCTCACGATACTTTCATCCCACTCAACCAACCTGAGGCTAACTGGGAGAAACTGGGCATAATCCCGTCTTTCGAGGTTTCTGCTCCCTGGGATTTGTATACTTTCGATACTGACCCGGCGATCCTCAAAGCGCTGGAGTATTTCGATTTGTAAAGCTTGATAGGTAGAATTAGAGAACTCCGGAATTTTTTAAGGAGGACATGAGAATGGGATTAACATTGGAGTTTTTTGTAGGGGATGTTGATGCAATTACGAATGCGATTAAATATGCAGATTTAATGCGTTTAGATGATCCTCTGGTTGTGGAGAAAAAAGCAGATTTTTCTCTGCATCTTAATCCAAATGATCTAAATTTACTATCTTTGGAAGTGGGGATTATCACTCGAGAAGACCCCTTGCTGCTCAGGCCTTATCTATCAATCATTATCGATGAAAATGACTATGGCTTGCTAACCGTGGAACGAAAATGGATAGAGTATGTTGCCCAAATACCTAGTAATCAATCTGAGCAGCTTTTAACGAATTGGTTCACAGAAATGGCCAAAGATTACAATGACCCAGATATTATCGAAACCGACCAAGGCCTGAAAGCTATTCGGGATTTAGTAGAACTATGCAATTATGCAATAGCTGCAGACTGTCAAGTTGTCCATTATTGGCAGTTATAGAATTTCCCGTGAAAGTTATAAAACCTAGCTTGGCGAAAGTTAATCTCAATCTGTAGCATAAATCTCCAAAATTGGTGTAAACTGGAAAAGGACAAAACAGAAAAAGCAGCACGCGTTTCTGTCCGGTTGTTCATTCAATACGGAGTTTGATCAACTTTGATCAATCACACACACTAGAGGATACCTATGCTTACTTATCCCGAAAAAATACTCTTTACAATTGCTGTAATTGCCAGCGTTACCGCTGGTTATGCTGCCGCCCGACGGATCATCGCGGTGATCCGCCGCGGCCAGGGCCAGGTAGATTGGTCTGTGGTGCCAAAACGGCTGCTCTCGGTGTTGGGCAAGTCCGCGGTGCTTACCCCGGTATGGCGCACCCGCTTCCTGGCGAGCCTTTTCCATGCCCTGGTTGCCTGGGGATTTTTATTCTACATGCTGGTCAACTTTGGCGATGTACTAGAAGCCTACATCCCTGATTTTGCCTTTGCAGGACACGGGAAGATTGGCGAGATCTACCGGGCACTGAGCGACATCTTCAGCGTGGCGGTTTTGGTGGGGATGGTGGCATTGATGATCCGCCGCTTTGTGTTCAGATCTTCGGCGCTGCATACCGCGGAACGTACCTTGCTGCACCCGAAAGCCGCAAAAGGCAAACAACTCGACTCTTTGATCGTCGGCATCTTCATCCTGCTGCATGTTGGCTTCCGCTTTATCGGCGAATCTTTCCAGATCGCCTTGCACGGCCCCGACGCTGCGCAGCCGTTCGCAACCATGCTGGCGCGTGCCTGGGGAGGTTGGACGGAGAGTGCCCTGGTGGTTGGGGAGCATGTCAGCTTCTGGATTGCCCTTGGCTTGATCCTTGCTTTTATTCCCTACTTCTTATATTCCAAACACATTCACTTGATCTTTGCACCAATCAACTTCCTGCTCTCACCTGAATTTGAGTCGATCGGTGAGCTGGAAACCCTCGATTTCGAGGATGAGAGCATCCAGCAGTTCGGGGTCACCCGCCTGGAAGACCTCAACTGGTACCAGATCATGGATGCGTATGCCTGTATTATGTGCAACCGCTGCCAGGATGTCTGCCCGGCGTATACCACCGGCAAAGTGCTCTCCCCGGCGGCATTGGAGATCAATAAACGCTACTTTATCAACCAGGAAGGCAAGGCGCTGGCGGGGGGCGCTGAAAGCTCTCAGACGATGCTGGAGTTTGCGATTACCGAAGAAGCGGTGATGGCCTGTACTGCCTGCGGGGCCTGCACCAACATCTGCCCGGTGGGTAACGACCCGATGCGGGATATCCTTGGCATCCGGCGGGCGATGGTGCTGATGGACAACAAATTCCCAGAGCAGTGGCAAGCCGCCTTCCGCGGGATGGAGCGCAACTCCAATCCGTGGGGTGTCCCTGCTTCTGAGCGGATGAAATGGGCGGAAGGCTACAACGTGCCCACGATTGAAAAGAATCCTGACCCCGATATTCTTTGGTGGGTCGGCTGCGCCCCTGCGACCGATGACAATGCTCAAAAGACTGCGCAGGCATTTGCCAAAATCTTGGCTGCTGCGGAGGTGAACTATGCAGTGCTGGGGAAGAACGAGATGTGCACCGGTGATTCTGCCCGCCGTGCCGGCAATGAGTACCTGTTCTACGAGATGGCGATGGGCAATGTCGAAGTGCTCAACGAGGTTGCCCCAAAACGGATCGTGACCACCTGTCCGCACTGCCTGCACACGATCAAGAACGAGTACAAGGCTTTCGGCGGGGAGTACACCGTGATCCATCATACCGAGCTGATCGAAGAGCTGATCGAAGCAGGCAAGCTGCAGCTTGAGCAAGAAACCGGGGCGATCACCTTCCACGACCCGTGCTACCTCGGTCGGCAGAATGACATCCTGGACGAACCCCGCAAGGTGCTCAAGCACACTGGCGCTAATCTGGTCGAGATGAAGCTCTCTGGCGAGAAATCCTTCTGCTGCGGCGCCGGCGGCGCCCAGATGTGGAAAGAGGAAGAGCACGGCGATATCCCGGTCAGCGAGCAGCGCTTCAAGCAGGTGGCGGCCACCAAAGCTGAGACGGTTGCGGTGGGCTGCCCGTTCTGCATGGTGATGCTCAACGACGCTGCCAAAGCCGAAGGCAGCGATATCCAGGTCAAGGATGTGGCTGAGATTATTGTGGATAAGATGAAGTAAGTTAAGACTTTTCAACCGAAAGACGCCGAGCATTTTTCACTCGGCGTCTTTTTTTCATCAGACCTGGAAGGTTTTTAAAACCTTCCAGGTCTCTGCGTTAGACGCGATATCGGAGCGGTTCGCGAACCGCCCCGATAATATTATTTGCTATTTGAGATTTCAGTCTTGCAGGTTAATCAGTTCTTCTTGCGCTTGCGGCTGCCTTTGAGCTCATCTTTGAGGATCGCATTTAAGATCGTACTGATGATGCTGATAATCAGGGCGCCAAGGAAGGCGGCGAGGAAATTCTCAATGTTGATCCCCACACCGAACTGGTCGCCGACCCAGGCGGTCAGGTAGAAAAGGGCGGTGTTGATCAGCAGCGAGAACAGCCCGAGCGTCAGCATGATCACCGGGCAGGTGACCAGTTTGAGGATCGGTTTGACCAAGGCGTTGAGTAAACCAAAGATCAGGGCTAACCAGACATAGGTGACCGGATCGGGGTCCTGCAGGCTGATCCCAGGGACGAGGGAGATGGCGGCGTAGAGACCTAAACCGTTAATCACCATTCGAAGTAAGAATTTGTACATAATCTGCTCCCGTTCTATTAAAATTTCATGCTTAATTTCTGCAAAATAGCGAGCAGAAACCTGCTCGCTATTATTTTACCATTTAGTTGGATGGTTGCTAATCATCGAGGGCATGGAGGCTGCCAAGCCCAGAGACATCGACATTGAGCGCAGGGCTGCCGGAATAGTTGATGTCGCCTGCGCCGCTGATGCTGGCATCGAGATAGTCTTTGGCGTGGACGGTGGCAGAACCTAATCCGCTGACTTTGACCTCCGCCTCAGAGGAGGTCATCTTTTCAGAATCGTAGCTGCCTGCGCCGCTGATAGAAACATCCTGGGAGGAGACCTCGCCGCCGTCGATATCGACATCACCGAGGCCTGAAAGGGAGGCAGAAATCCGGTCGGCATACAGCGCATCAATATTGATGTCGCCTGCGCCGCTGATCCCGATTTCGAAGCGGTCAGCAGTGACCTCTGGCAGGTAGATGCTGCCCAGACCGGAGATATGCACACCTTCCAACTCGACCACGGTCAGGTAAAAAATGACATCTTCAGTGGGGTCGATCGAAATACCATCTTCAAAGCCGATTTCTAATGTATTGCCGTAGGTTTTGGTTTCGATGTATTTGATCAAGTTCTCTTCGGCTTCAATTATCAGGGATTCTTCAGCGCCATATTCAACGTATACGTTGCCGATTCCTGAGAGATGGATCTCATTAAAGCTGCCAAGTTCGCGGGATTCTTCAACAACGATGCCATTGCCATCGATGGCGCGGTAGGACAGATTGGTAACGCCGCAGGCGATCGTGGAAAGCATCA
Source organism: Chloroflexota bacterium (assembly GCA_039714215.1). Classification (GTDB taxonomy): domain Bacteria; phylum Chloroflexota; class Anaerolineae; order Anaerolineales; family UBA11579; genus UBA11579. The sequence goes on from JBDLJU010000030.1 coordinate 11,359, forward strand.
GGGCAGTTAGCACCAAGAGCAAAGCAGTTTTCTTATTCATCATCATTTCTCCTAAATTTACGATTGCATTCACTTCTCTATACGAGAAAGTGGTTGTCAGGTTGCTGAGAAAGATTAATTGTGGATGAGGAAATTAGGTTTCTCTGGAAAATTCAGCCTGGCAGGAACTGCCTGTCCGAGTGGAGATATTATTTTTGCCACGGCGCTAGGGCAGGTTGGACTGGCATTCAATCACTGCGTTAATTTCTCCACTCTCCCCTGCTTTGTCGAACAGAGAATGCAGGGGAGAGAATGAAAAAAACCTTCCTTGATTTTCACAGGAAGGTTTTTAGTGTGTTGATTTTTTAGGTTAATCGCGTTCGATGATGATCGTGACTGGTCCGTCGTTGCTGATCTCGACGAGCATCTCAGCGCCGAACTGCCCGGTCTGGGTGGGGACACCCTGCTGTCGGAGCATCTCGGAGAAGCGTTCGACCAGGGGTTCAGCCAGCTCTGGGGGAGCGGCATTGGTGAAAGACGGCCGGCGGCCTTTGCGGGTATCGGCGTAGAGGGTGAACTGGGAGACGACGATCGCTTCTCCGCCAACATCAAGCACGGAAAGGTTGGTCTTGCCCGCCGCGTCAGCGAAGATACGCAGGTTGGCGATCTTCTCAGCGAGGTAGGCGGCTTGTGCTTCGCCATCGTCGGGGCCGATGCCGGTGAGGATCACCAGCCCGTGATTGATCTCAGCAATGGTTTGGTCGGAGACGGTCACGCTTCCGCGGCTGACCCGCTGGATAACAACCCGCATTTAGCTGGCTTCCTTGGCCTGTTTTTTCTGCCGTTTTTCCACCTTGCGGCGGATACGGTTCCACACGCCGCTGAGCCCCATTGCTTTTTTCATCGCGTAAAGGGTCTGCTGGGTTTCTTCTCGGGCGATCTGTGTGCCGTTGTAGATGATCTCTTCGATCAGGCCGGTCTCGTCATATTTCTCGCGGCGCTCGTGCATTGGTTCTAGGACAGCGTTAATCGCCTTGGTGAGCTTCTCTTTAACCTCAACATCGCCAACTTTTCCGGCGCGGTAGCGAGTTTTGAGGTCTTCAATTTCTTCTTTATTGGGGTTGAATGCATCGTGGTAATCGAATACCGGGTTGCCTTCTACTGTACCGGGGACATCCGCGCTGATCCGCTTGGGATCGGTGTACATCCCACGGACTTTCTTCTCAACTTGTTTGGGATCGTCGCTGAGGAAGATGGCATTGTTGAGGCTCTTGCTCATCTTGGCCTGCCCATCAGTGCCCACCAGGGTGGGCACTTCACCGACCAACCCATCGGGGATCGGGAGGGTTTCGCCGTACAGGTGATTGAACCTGCGGGCGATCTCGCGGGTGATTTCAACGTGGGCAATATTGTCTTTACCAACCGGGACAAGGTCACCGCGCACGCAGAGAATGTCGGCTGCCTGAAGCACAGGGTAGCCGAGCAATGCAAGGGGCATCTCGATGTTGGCATCGCGGGCCATGTCCTTCAGACTGGGCAGGCGTTCGAGGCGGGCAACGGTCACCAGGCTCTGGAAAAGGGTATACATCTCATGGATCTCAGGGATCCCGGACTGCATGTAGAAGGTAACCTTCTTGGGGTCTAAACCCGCGGCGATCTGATCGAGGATCATGTCGTGGGCATTCTTGTCGATCTGGGCGATATCCTCGGGTGAGTTTTTGGTGGTGAGCATATGCAGGTCAGCGATCAGGAAAAATGCATCGTACTCCTCCTGCAGGCGGACGCGGTTTCTGATCGAGCCGACCAAATGCCCGAGGTGTAATTTTCCGGTAGGGCGGTCACCGGTAAGTAATCTTTTCTTGTCTGTCATTTACTCTCCTGCGAGGTGCGCTTTCATCAAATTTCTGAGTTCGTTATCTTCCACGTGTCGTCCGGTCTGCAATTTGGAGTAAATCAATGCTCCATCGACGCTGAATTCAAAGCGTCCGCCTTCGGAAGGGATTAGAGCGAAGGATTTTGTGACGCTTTCCAGTTCAGTATCGTTGATAATTTCGGCCATTGCACGAATGGCGCGGGGGGCGTAATGTCAGGCGGCGCAGTAAACTAATTCAAGGGAGTGCATCTCGGTGCTCCTGTGGATTTAAGTATAATTTACGAGTATATCATAAGTGCATCAGGGGATAGTCAAGGCTATGGGAGGGATTTTGACGTATAATTCAGGCGTGCCAACACCCTTCTACCATCTCTCGCTTGCCGCAGAACTGATTCAACATGAAGAGCTCTCTCTGGATGTGCGCGCAGTGCTAACCGAACAGCGCTGCGCATTCTTTTTTGGCAAGACTGCACCAGACGTACAGACGATCTCTGGGCAGTCGCGGCCGGAAACACATTTTTACTGGATTCCGTTGGGTGATCAGGTGCTCCCCTGGCGACGGCTGTTAAAGCGCTACCCGGAACTGGCAGACCCCGCTGGATTAGACCCAGCCCGGGCAGCCTTTACCGCCGGATATTTGTGCCATTTGCAGGCGGATATTTTGTGGATCGAAAAAATCTCTCTGCCTTACTTCATTGGGCCAGCGGGTTGGAAAAAGCGCAAACGGGAAAAGATATTCCTGCACAATGTCTTGCGAGCGTATCTGGATGAGCAGATTTTGCCTGATCTGCCTGCCGATCTGGCTGACTGCCTGCGGTTGGTGCAATCCAAAGACTGGGTCCCGGTGATTAAGAATGAGGATTTAGCCACCTGGCGTGATTATCTGGCGGATCAACTTTCCCCAGAGGGGGTGACGCACACGGTGGAACTGTTTGCCAGCAGGCAGGGTATCCCGGTTGAGGAGTTTTCTGCTTTACTGCACTCGGAAGAACGTTTAGAACGCGACCTGTTTTCTTTTGTCCCGCGGGATACTTTGGTAGAATACCGGGAGGCAGTGATTGCCGAGAATTTGGTTTTGTTGGCGCAATATTATTCTGGAACGATTAAGTTCTAGGTGAAGGAACGAGTAGTGAGTATTAAGCTTTCTGTGATCATCCCTGCATACAATGAAGGGCAGCGTTTACCGCAAACCCTTGATCAGGTGGCTGCTTACCTGCAGTCACAAAATTACAGCTATGAAGTGATTGTGGTTGAAAACGGCAGCACAGATGGCACTCTGGAGGTGGCGGAGCAATTTGCTGAAGGGCATAAGAATTTCAGTGTGCTGCAGTCCTCGAAGGGAAAAGGGATGGCGGTGCACACCGGGATGCTTGCAGCTAGAGGGGATTACCGCTTTATGTGTGATGCTGATCTTTCGATGCCGGTTGAAGAACTGGCAGGATTCTTTCCGCCCGTTGGACCTGAGGTAGATGTAGTCATCGGATCCCGTGAGGCGGAAGGCGCAGTGCGATATGATGAGCCCTCCAACCGGCATTGGGGTGGGAGATTGGTAAATCTGGTGATCCGATTGCTGGCATTGCCCGGCCTGCGTGACACGCAGTGTGGGTTTAAGTGCTTCAGCGCTCGTGCTGCCGATGATTTGTTCGCTGTGCAGACCGTGATGGGGTGGTCATTTGACATCGAAGTGCTGTTTGTCGCTCGGAAGCGGGGCTATTCAATTGTTGAGCTGGGAATCCCCTGGTATTACTCGCCGCAGAGCCATGTCCGCCCTGTGCGGGATGCAATCAAAATGATGTTGGATATATTTAAGATCCGGGTGAATGCCTTGCAGGGCAAATATGCCAAGAAAGAAGTTTGATCGCTCGCTGCTGCCTGAGGCACCCAACCTGGAGTTTGAGCAGGCTTTATGGGATGCGGGCGTCAGTGTGGTGGCAGGGGTCGATGAGGCGGGCCGGGGGGCGCTGGCTGGTCCAGTTGCAGCGGGGGTGGTTGTACTGCCAAATTCAAAAGAGATTCAATCAACATTAGCTGGGGTGCGCGACTCTAAACAAATCAGCCAGAAGAAACGCGAAGAAATGCTGGAAGTAATTTCCCGCCAAGCGGTCAGCTGCCAGGTTGGTTTCGGCTGGCCTGAGGAAATTGACCGGCTGGGGATAGTGCCTGCCACCCGTCTGGCTGCAGTTCGCGCATTGAAGAAAGTAGTAGAGAAGCCCGGTCACCTACTGATCGATGCGATCTCGATCCCTGAGGCAGCAATTGAGGCGACCTCATTGATTAAGGGGGATCAGCGGGCTTTGAGTATTGCGGCAGCCTCGATCGCTGCCAAGGTTACTCGTGATGCCTATATGGTTGACCTGGCAGCGCAATACCCGGGATACGGCTTTGAAGCGCATAAAGGCTATGGTACCCTGAAGCACCGCCAGTCAATCGAGCGGTTGGGCCCATCGGCGGTCCACCGGATGAGTTTTGCCCCAATGCGGGAAGAAGACGATGAAGAAAAATAAATTGCGATGGCAGGTGGTGGTCTTCACCCTGATCCGGCTGGTGCTGAATACTGTCTTCCGGATGGTGTATCCTTTCAGGGGCGAGTTTGAGAAGGGCCTGGGGGTGAGCTACGCGCAGATGTCCCGCGGGCTGGGCCTGCGCTCTTTCCTGGGATTATTTGCTCCGCTGCTGGCAGTGGTTGGCGACCGCCGCGGTCGCAGAACGGGAATCCTCTTTGGATTAGCAGTGTATGTGGTTGGGCTCGGCGTGGTGATCTTCTGGCCGACATTCCCCGGATTTATATTGGCATTGGTCATTACCACCCTGGGTAAGTTTACCTATGACCCTTCGGTACAGGCTTACATTGGTGACCGGGTGGCGTACGAGCGGCGCGCCCGGGTGCTGGCGGTATTTGAATACAGCTGGTCGCTGTCGTATCTGATCGGTGGACTGGTTGTGGGGGCGCTGATTGCCCGCTACGGATGGGTAAGCCCGTTTGTGCTGGTCGGCGTTTTGGCGCTGGCTGGGATCTTGGTTTTACGCTGGATGCTGCCGAAAGAACCACCGCAAAAGGAAGTGCAGACTGCACTGTTGGGGAACTTTCGAGAAGTGTTTGCTTCCCCAACTGCCGTGATCGCAATGGTGATGGTGTTGTTCGTCGGGCTGGCCAACGAGATGATCAATCTGGAGTTTGGTCCGTGGCTGCAGGACAATTTTGGGCTGAAGCTGCTCGCCCTGGGGGGCGCTTCTGCGGCTTTGGGGCTCTCGGAGCTGGTTGGTGAGGGTGTCGTTACCCTGGTGGTTGATCGGCTTGGCAAACAGCGGGCAGTTGGCCTGGGGCTGCTGGCCAACATCATTGCTGGAGGATTGCTCCCAATCATGGACGCCAATGTCGGGCTGGCGGTCTTTGGGTTGACCTTATTCTATTTCTCGTTTGAGTTTACTTTTGTCAGCATCGTGCCGTTAATCTCAGAGATTCTGCCAAAAGCACGGGGCACGATGTTGGCGTTTATGTTTGCCAGTATTTCACTGGGGCGGGTGCTGGGCGCGTGGATCAACCCAGGGCTGCATCAGGCGGGTTTTTGGGCGAGTGCGGCGGCAACCGTCGTGTTTAATTTATGCGCAATCGCTGCCTTGAGCCGGGTGAAGATGGGAGCAGCAGGTCAGGTGGATCCGCCAGGGAGCTGGACCGGATAATCCCTGTAATATTTTCTAAGGTTGACCTTCCCAAAGATAGTCAACCCAGATAAGATAGGAAAGTGATGAACGCGGAAACTGCACAATTTTTCCCAACCAGGCGGCGCGGGCTGGTGTTCAATATCGGCCTGGCGCTTGGATTGGGGCTGCTGTCGACAGCATTGTTTATTCTGGCCGGGAGGGCACCCCTGGGTCCGCTGTTCCTGGTGTACCTGCTGGCGGCGATTACAGTCGCATCCCCGACGCCGGTGCTTGCCTACCGCGCCTATGCTCTCTATCGCTCCCATTATCAGGTCGAGCGTAACGGGATCCGCTTGAAGTGGGGTTTCCGCGAGGAAGACATTCCAATTTCGGAGATTGAGTGGGTTGAATACGCTGAGGATTTGATCGTACCGCTGATCAAACCGCGTTTGATTTGGCCTGGGGCAGTGGTGGGCAAGACTGAGCAGGAAGGCCTCGGTGTGGTGGAGTTCCTTGCCGCTGAAGAGGATGAGATGGTGATGATCGGCACCAAACGACAGGTGTATGTGATCTCCCCAGGGGATGCGGGCAGTTTTGTGCGTGCCTATCGAAAATTCATGGAGATGGGCAGTTTAGCGCCCTTCCCGGGGTACTCAAATTACCCGAGCTTTATTTTTGTAGATATCTGGCAGGATGTGATCACCCGGGTATTATTGATCGTCACGCTGATTTTCAGCACGACTTTGTTCGTCTGGGTTGGGCTGGCGATCCCATCGATCAGCGAGGTGTCTTTAGGTTTCTCTGCTGTAGGGATTCCCCTGCCGCCTGTATCGCCAGCGCAGTTGTTCTTGCTCCCGGCAGTAAATCTCTTGTTGGTGGCGGCAAATTATCTGCTCTCGGTATATTTTTTCCGCCGTTCGGAGGATCACCCGTTGGTCTATTGGTTATGGTCTGCGAATGTGATTTCGTCACTGCTGTTCCTCGTGGCAGTCTTCTTTATCCTCAGAGCGAGCTGAGTTACCCACATGAAAACCCGACTTATCCACAATTATCAACAAGTTATCCACAAGGTTATCCAAAACTCGAGAGTCTATGACAGCTGAACTAAACACATTGCCACAAATCCTATTCGGGGTTGGCCTGGCTGCCCTGGTCGCTCTGTCTGCCTGGAAGATGCGCACATTGTCTGTCAGCGGCGCCTGGGGGGCGATGCTGACCGGAGGGGTGATCTTTGGTTTGGGCGGGATACAGTGGGCGGCCTTACTGCTGACCTTTTTTATTACATCAAGCGGGCTATCTAAACTTTTCAAGCGGCGTAAGCGGGAGGTTAGCGAAAAGTTTGACAAAGGCTCACGCCGGGATTGGGCGCAGGTCTTTGCCAACGGCGGGGTGGCCACATTTATGATCGGTTTTCACCTGCTCTACCCGGAATCGGAACTTCCCTGGCTGGCATTTGCCGGGTCGCTGGCGGCAGCCAACGCCGATACCTGGGCCACCGAATTGGGAATCTTCAGCCCGCGGGAGCCGCGGATGATCACCACCGGGAAGCAGGTGCCCAAGGGGACCTCAGGTGGAGTCAGTCTGGTGGGCACCCTGGCGACGACCGCCGGGGCAGCCCTGGTCGGTTTGATCGGCTGGCTGTTCACCCCGGAAATTTCCGGCTGGGCAATGATTGGGACAGTCACCCTGGCAGGTTTGCTAGGCTCTTTGGTTGATTCGCTGCTGGGGGCGACAGTACAGGCTATTTATTATGATCCCCATCGTGAAAAAGAAACAGAAAGAGTGATTTTTGATGAGCATGGTTCTCCTGCTGCGCCTGTGCGCGGCTGGGAGTGGATCAACAATGATATGGTAAACTTCAGCGCCACCTTGTGCGGCGGATTAATAGCTGCTGGATTGTGGAATATTTTCCAATAATGAATAGAAATTACCTTTTTCAAGGAGTTGAAATTGGCCCCTAAACAAAACAAATTCCGAGTGCCTTTGGCTTCCCCCGATATTACCGCCGCCGAGCGTGATGCGGTGATGGCGGTGTTGGATACCCGCTATTTGAGCATGGGTCCAGAGCACGTTGCTTTTGAACAGGCGATTGCTGATTATGTCGGCGCAAAACACGCCATCTCGGTCAGTTCAGGGACGGCGGGCCTGCATATGTGCGTGCGGGCGATGGGAATTGAGGATGGCGATCTGGTGCTGACAACCCCATTCTCTTTTATGGCTTCGACCAATGTGATGCTTTTTGAGCGGGCGATCCCCATATTTGTGGATGTTGACCCGGTCTCGGGTAATATCGACGTTGAACAGCTCGCCCAGGCGGCGGAAGACCTGGTCACTGGCGGCAAGGCAGCGGAACGCTGGCTGCCGCGCATGGGCGCTGAGAACCACGGACCGCTGAAAGCGCTGCTGCCGGTGGATGTCTTCGGTCAGGCAGCGGATATGGATGCTGTTCAGGCGATCGCGGTTGCAGATAAGCTGGCAGTGATCGAGGATTCCTGTGAGGCGATCGGCGCAGAGTATAAAGGACGCAAAGCCGGGATGCTGGGGGACTGCGGAGTGTTCGCTTTTTACCCCAATAAACAGATCACCACCGCCGAAGGCGGGATGATTGTGACCAACGATGATGTCGCCGCCGATTACATGCGTGCGCTGCGCAACCAGGGTCGCGCCCCGGGGGATACCTGGCTGGAGCATTCCTACCTGGGCTACAACTACCGCATTGATGAGATGAGCGCAGCTTTGGGGCGGGTGCAAATGACCCGGTTGGATGAGATGCTCGAAAAACGTGCCCAGGTGGCCGAGTGGTACAACACTCGCCTGGAGGATTTCGCGCCGCTGGAGATCCCGCAAATCTTGCCGGAGACCAGCCGGATGAGCTGGTTTGTATATGTGGTGCGCACTGCCGCGGGGATTGACCGTGATGCGCTGATCCACCGTATGGCGGATGAGGGTATCCCCGCCCGGTCGTATTTTGCCCCGATCCATTTGCAGCCGTACCTCAAAGAGATGTTTGGTTACCAGCTGGGAGACTTTCCGGTAACTGAGGATCTGGGCGGGCGCGGGATCGCACTGCCATTCTCGAGTGTGATGACGGAGGAGCAGGTGGAGGTGGTTTGCGGGGTGTTGGAGAAGTTGCTGGGGTGATGAATTTGGATTGCAAATTCGTTTAAATGATTTTCCGGAGAAAACCATCACACGATTCTCTCAGCCCCCGCCATTAAGTGATTGATCAGGGTG
>JBDLJU010000031.1:0-20052 GCA_039714215.1 Chloroflexota bacterium
TGAACCGATTTGAGAAAAATCTTTATCGTTGTAATCGATTTCTTCAAATTTCACCCATTGTCTTTCGCCATCAACCTCTATTGGTGCCCCATTTAATGTAAGGGTCTTTCCCGGGAAATCTGCCCGATTCTCTGCCAGGTGCAGCGAGGTGTTGTTGCTATGGCCCACGCCCAGGAGCAGCACCGATCCTGCTAAATCGTATATTCGCGCTAACGGAGAGCCCTCACTCATCCCATGAGCCAGGTTGTGATTGGATGTGATTCCATCTGCCTCCGGACCAAGAGCTGAAAACGAAAACTGTGGGTGACTGCTGCGCAGTACCCCTTCCATCTTCCGAAAGGTCTCCGGGATTACCCCCATTGCTCGTGTAGGAGTCAAATCTGCACGGTAGGCTGGCAAATTTGCGTAAATCTGCTCCCACCAAACATCTGGCACAGGCGGATTTTTCCACTTGGCTGGATCCGAAAGATCACCAGAATGGGTCGGCATCACCAGGGTACCCGCAGGACCAAGTGCTTCAAGGAGCGCCAAGATCACTGCTGCAGGACCACCGCACACCCACCCCAACTCACTCAAAGCGGAATGGACCAGCAGGGTCATCCCTGGGACAACCCCCAGCAGCTTTAAATCCTGCACGATACTATGCGTGGTCATCAGTTGTTTTGTCCTGCTGACCAACTGACCTTCTTTTGTATCCATCGGTTACGCTGCCTGTTTAATATCCTTAATATTCAATTGCAAAGTCTGCCTGCCCATAAACTCATTTAGCTCAAATGAAAAAGCGATATCAATCTGCTCTGGGAGTTGATCGTTCCAAAACCCTAAACGAAAGGCGATCGCGTCAAAAGTGATCCGCCCGTCAGAGAGGGTCAGTTTCAGATGCGCCCCTTCCCGGCCGACAGTCTTTGAACCGCGGACGATCACGTTTCTGCTGGAGAACACCGGAGAAGGGTTTTCCATTCCGGTTGGCTCAAGTTGTGCCATTTCCTGAAGCAAGCTTGGTTTTAAATCCTCAAGTTTGACTTCAGCGTCAATGCTGATTTTTGGATGCAGCGATTCCCCGGCTAATTCGGTTTTCGCAATAGACTGCAGCCTTTCATTCAACAAATCGAGCTTGTCATTTGAAACAGTGAAGCCTGCTGCGGCAGCATGCCCACCATACTGCACCAGCAGATCTGCACATTGTTCCAACGCTTTGGTGATATTAAACTCAGGAATACTCCGGCAGGAGGCCCGGGTGAATTCTTCCCCCTGGAAACCAACCACTGCCGGTTTGTAATGCTGCTCCACTAAACGAGATGCGGCTAAACCTACCACACCTGGGTTGAAATCAGGATGGTATGCAAACACCAGGTAAGCATCTTCCGATTCTGATTGGGTAAGCTCTTCTGCTTTTTCTTGAATTTCTTGGGTAATTCGTTGGCGTTCCCTGTTGCGGTTATCCAGGATTTGGGCAAATTTTCCTGCTTCAAACACATCATCGGTCACCAACAGCTGATATGCATCCAGGGCAGAAGCTATCCTGCCTGCAGCATTGATCCGCGGGCCAAGCCCGAAACCAATATCCATTGCAGATACACGTTCTGGTTTTGTCCCACTGATCCCCATCAGGGATACCACACCCTGGCGGCGCGGCATTCGCAGGTGACCGAGACCCTGCTGAACCAGAACTCGATTTTCTCCTTTAAGCGGAACCATGTCTGCCACAGTTCCGATTGCTACCAAATCAAGCAGCTGCTCAACCTGGAAATCACCAGAAGGCATCGCAGCAATTAATGCCTGGGCAAGCTTGTATGCCACCCCGACGCCAGCGAGATATTTCTCTGGATACAGATCGCCTGGCTGTTTGGGGTTGATCAATACAGGCACCTTGGGCAGCACTTCTCCGGGCGTGTGGTGATCGGTAATGATCAGATCAATACCGATTTTTTCAGCATGTTCTGCTTGGTGAAGCGCTCGAATGCCGCAGTCCACGGTAACCACCAGGCTGATTCCCTGGGATTTAAGCATATCCAGGGCGTTCACATTTAATCCGTAACCCTCGGAGAAGCGGTCGGGGATATATGCCCGCACATTAGCATTAACAGCAAGTAAAGTTTGGACAATTAAAGCTGTCGAGGTTACCCCATCAGCATCATAGTCACCATATACCGCGATCTGTTCACCAGTTGAAATTGCCTTTTTGATCCGGGCGACGCCTTCCTGGATACCCAGTAATTGCTCACCCTGATCGTCAAAAACTCCCTTGCCAAGGAATAGTTCCGCCTCCTCTTGAGAGGAAATCCCTCGGTTGAATAAAATTTGTCGAAAAACGGAAGAGTATCCGTTTAATTTTTCAGAAATATCTGCCGGTATCTTTTCAGCTAATTTCCATACGGTCGAGTGAGGTTTCATTGATGCTTGGTCCTTTAAATGGAATTGGATCATAGTATACCCCAAGTACCTCGGCAAACACGATCCCCACCCAGCAACGCCCACAATTAATTCAGGTAACCATTTTCAAGACATACAGCACCTCCCTTGTTGATTCATAGCCAAGGCAATTAAAGTGGTTGACTTTGATTTAAAACACTGCTATCATCGCGGAAGCATGAAACAAAGACAAAAGTCCTTCCTAACCCGCATTAAATTTTTGGCCCGTCGATTTTCCGCATGGCTTAAACCTGGCCTCGGAATTAAAAGATGGCTCTTCTTAATTTTCCTTGGCACAACCATGTTGGCAGTTGGGTTCGCTTTTGTCCTCCTGGATTTCTACCGTGCAGCACCCGACAATTGGGTTTCAACCGTGCTTGCATTTATTTCGCTTCAATCCCTTCCTCGGGCATTACGCGCCTTAATATTCGGCAGTCTCGGCTTGGCATTTGTTGGGGTTGGGATCTACCAGATCAACCGCACGCTGCTGCTCCCCTATTTGAAACCAGGTAAACCGGTGGTTGAATCTTTAGCACAGTATCGCCAGCTGGATCGTGGTCCTCGCATTGTGGTGATTGGCGGTGGACACGGCCAGTCAACCTTGCTGCGCGGATTAAAAAAATATACCCACAACCTGACGGCCATCGTCACTGTTGCCGACGACGGCGGCTCTTCTGGGAAAATTCGCGAATCTGCCGGGATTCTCCCTCCAGGCGATATCCGCAACTGCCTGGCAGCCCTTTCTAACGATGAGGACTTGATTACCCAACTGTACCAATACCGTTTCTCAACGAGTGAGAAAGGATTGAACGGCCATTCCTTCGGCAACCTCTTAATCCAGGCGCTCACCGAAATGACCGGCAGTTTCGAGCGCGCCGTGGCAGAAGCTGGCCGCGTGCTCTCGATCAATGGGCGCGTACTGCCCTCCACACTTAACGATGTCCGCCTGATTGCCGATAAAAACTTACCGTATCTCGAGAAAGAAGTACGCGTCAAAGGTGAAAGCCAAATCCCGGAAGTGCGCGGCCAGGTGCGGCGCTTATGGCTGGACCCGCTCAATCCGCCCGCATTTCCGGCAACAATCCGCGCCCTGCTCCAAGCAGAGATGATCATTATTGGTCCTGGCAGCTTATATACCAGCATTTTACCTAACCTTTTAGTCCCAGACATTGTTTCTGCAATCCGCGCCAGTGAGGCTTTTAAGATTTATGTCAGCAATATCACAACCCAGCCTGGCGAGACCGATAATTACACCTGTGGAGACCATATCTCCGCAATCGAAGACCATGTTGGTGATGGCCTCTTTGAGCTGGTGGTCAGCAACAATAATACAGACCGCCGGCTTCCGCCAAACCATGATTGGGTATTAGCCAGTCTCGATTTGGAAAACCACTACCCAGTCTACCGAGCTGATTTCACAAGTAGTGAGCATCCATACCGCCATGACACTGACAAGCTTGGGCGAGTGCTGATCGACCTTTTCATGGAACGCACCGGCCCATTAGCAATCTAATTTCCCTGAATTTTAAATCAATTTAATCCTTTGTGATCGTTGTTTGATATAATTGGTCGATATTAAAATCGAACCTAACAATTACCTGTTCAAATTGGTAATTGAAAAACCACTACACTATGGAGGATCAAATGGCAACAAAAATTGGCATCAACGGCTTTGGACGAATCGGACGCCAGGTACTTAAGGCAGTAAAGGAACTGCACCCAGACACACTCGAAGTCGTGGCAATCAACGATTTATTCCCCACGGAAACCCTCGCTCATTTATTTAAATACGATAGCACCTACGGAAAATACGATGGCACCGTTGAAGTTGACGGCAGTGACATAGTCGTTGACGGCAAGAAAATCAAGGTGTTTTCAGAACGCAATCCTGCCGATCTCCCCTGGAAAGACCTGGGCGTAGAGATCGTGATCGAATCAACCGGTGTCTTCCGTGATACCGCTTCTGACCCAGGTCCGCAGACCCACATTGAGAAGGGCGGCGCTAAAAAGGTGATTATTTCTGCCCCTGCAAAAAATGAAGATGTCACCGTCGTGCTTGGCGTCAACGATGCCGATTATGACCCGGCCGCACACAATATTCTTTCCAACGCCTCCTGCACCACCAACTGTCTGGCGCCGGTGGTCAAAGTTCTGCTAGAGAATTTTGGGATTGTAAAAGGGATCATGACCACTGTGCATTCCTATACCAATGACCAGCGCATTCTCGATTTAGCCCACAAAGACATGCGCCGCGCCCGCGCCGCCGGGGTCAACATCATCCCCACCACCACAGGCGCTGCGGTGGCTGTCGGCAAAGTAATCCCCGAAGTCGATGGGAAAATGGACGGGATGTCCTTACGGGTACCGACCATTACCGGCTCAATCACCGACCTGGTTGTAGAGATTGAGAAATCCGCGACTGCTGAAGAGATCAACGCCGCTTTCAAAGCTGCCTCCGAAGGCGCCATGAAAGGCATTCTAGGATACAGCGATGAACCGCTGGTGCTCTCCGACTACGTTGGTGATAACCGCTCCTCAATCGTTGATGGTCTGATGACCAAAGTTATGGACGGCAATATGGTCAAAGTGCTTGCCTGGTACGATAATGAGTGGGGCTACTCCTGCCGCACCGTCGACCTGGCTGCAAAGGTAGCCAAATCCCTGTAAGATCAATTTGACTGGGGCAGGGTTCCTGCCCCAGTCTTTTTTTTAGCCCCTTCAAAACAAACAGGTGATTTAATGTTCAATAAAAAAACAATTCGAGATATTGATTTAAGCGACAAAAAAGTTTTGGTGCGTGTAGATTTTAATGTGCCCCTAAAAGACGGAAAGATCACCGATGACACCCGCATACGTGCCGCGCTGCCCACTATTCAATTTTTGCTGGAACAAAATGCAGCGATCATCTTGTGCTCCCATTTAGGCCGTCCGAAAGGGGAAGTAAAACCCGAATTTTCCCTCCGTCCTGCCGCCGACCACCTTGCCACGTTGATCCAGGCGTCAGTCACCTTTGCTAAAGACTGCATCGGTCCCATTGCCCAGCAAGCTGCCGCGGATCTGGCAAATGGCAGCATCCTGGTGTTAGAAAACACCCGGTTCCACCCTGAGGAAAAGAAAAACGACCCTGAGATGGCCAAGCAGTTGTCCGGGTTGGCTGAGATCTTCGTCAACGACGCGTTTGGATCCGCTCATCGCGCCCACGCTTCTACAACCGGCGTTGCCGACTACCTCCCCGCTGTTGCAGGGCTGCTGCTCGAAAAAGAAATCCGCTATCTCGGGCAGGCAATCGCCGACCCGGCTCGCCCGTTTATTGCGATCATGGGTGGAGCAAAGATCAGCGACAAAATTGATGTAATCCAAAACCTGCTTAAAAAGGCAGATCAGGTGCTGATCGGCGGGGGGATGGCGAACACTTTCTTCAAGGCTCAAGGTCTAGACCTCGCCGATTCCCTCGTTGAGGAGGAAGCGGTTGAAACAGCTGAGGCGCTTCTCGGGCAATCTGATAACCGCCTGGTTCTCCCGCTGGATATGGTCATTGCCGATTCTTTTAGCGCTGAAGCACAGCATACAACGAAAGTCATTGGGGATGTGCCTGCTGGTTGGAGGATTCTTGATGTTGGGCCGAAGACAATTGACGCTTTTGGTCAAATTGTTGCTCAGGCGAAGACAGTGGTGTGGAATGGCCCAATGGGTGTGTTCGAGTTCCCCAATTTTGCTAAAGGCACTTTTGAGCTTGCAGAGAAGCTCGCCGAGAGCAGCGCAACATCAATTGTTGGCGGTGGTGATTCAGCCGCCGCAGTGGTACAGGCTGGTCTCGCTGACCAGATCACCCATATTTCCACCGGCGGTGGAGCCTCATTAGAAATGCTCGAAGGCAAAATTTTACCAGGTCTCGCCGCTCTGCAAAATCTGTAAACCCTACTTAATCAAATGCGGGAGAACCAGGAATTTCACTACCCAGCTCTCCCGCATTTTGTAATGAGCTGGCAATCATTTTCACCTCCTCTGCCTGCTATAATTTGTTGAGCACAACAAATCTCTGACCAATTGCTGGGAGCATATTATGTCTTTTACTCAAGGCGAGATGGTAGGACCCTATCGGATCATCGAAAAGCTCGGGCGCGGCGGCATGGCCACCGTATTCAAAGCCTACCATGCCAACCTCGACCGCTATGTTGCCATCAAGGTGCTCCACCCGGCTTTTCTTGAACAGGATTCATTCTTAGCCCGTTTTGAGCGTGAAGCCAAAGTAGTCGCCAAGCTGGAACACCCCAATATCACCCCAGTCTATGATTTTGCGGAACATAACGGCAACCCCTACCTGGTGATGAAATATGTCGAAGGCGAAACCCTCAAAGCGCGATTGAAGAAAGCGCCGCTGTCTCCAGAGGAAGGCGTAGAGATCATTCAAACCGTTGGTGATGCTCTCGCCTACGCTCACCGCCAGGATATCCTCCACCGCGATGTAAAACCATCAAACGTGATTCTTGCCGATGATGGACAGATCTACCTCACCGACTTCGGTCTCGCTCGCATCGCCTCCGCTGGGGAAACCACAATTTCCAATGATATGATGATCGGCACCCCACAATACATCTCCCCAGAACAGGCGATGGGCAAACGCGACATGGATGCCGGCACCGATATCTATTCCTTTGGGGTCTTGATCTATGAGCTGGTTGTCGGACGGGTGCCATTCAGTGCTGATACCCCGTTTTCAATCATCCATGACCACATCTATACCCCTTTGCCATTGCCCCGCGCGGTCAACCCCCAGGTCCCCGAAGTTATTGAACGCTTGCTGCTGAAAGCGCTTGCAAAAGAACGCGGCGACCGTTTTCAGAACGTTGATCAGATGGTCGCTGCCTTCCGGAAGGCAATTGAGGGAGATGATCTGCCAGAAATATGGGCTGACCCAGACACTTATGCACCGACCCCCACTCCACCTCCGGTTCAGGCATCAGCTGTTGACCCAAACGCCAGCACGATCGGCGCCCCCGAAGTTGAGCCAGATGTAGAGACCGCAGGAGCAAATGGACAAAAACGCCGCTGGCGTTGGTGGTACTCAATCCCCTTGGGAATGGTGCTGTGCGCCTGCCTCCTGGTGGTGATCGGAATTCTCAACGAAGAACCAGGCGCCCTGCCTCTGCCACCTGGGAACAACCATGCGGAGAATTTTCTAGATGAAACCATCAATGAAACAATTGCAGAACTTGAAGAAGACTTCGACAACCCATTTGCCCACCTTGAATTGGCTGGGTTATATTTAGAGATTGGCAGTTTTGAATTAGCGGAGGAGCATTTCAGAATTGGGGCAGATCTAGCTGGTGATGATTGGTCCTACCATCTCTCCGCTGGAGATTTGTTGTTTGAACATCAATTGTGGCTGCCTGCTTTAGAGCAGTACATTCAAGTGATCCAGATTGAAGAAGTACGCACAGACCGTAATTTTATCAATCGCTTCCAAAACACACTTTATCATGCCTCAATCAACCCGGACTCTCAGCACATCCTTTTTGGTTACACCGACAGAGAAGTCCCCAGAGAAATCGGTGCCGCTGTTTTATTTGCCGCGCGGGCGCGGTTCGAGCTTCACGTTCAACAAAAGCCTGAACTGGCTCAGGAAACCATCGATTCAGCCTACGAAAGGTTCAGTGAGAGCCCAATCCTACAGCTCGCCCAGGCAGAAATTTTTATCGAGACAGAACAATATCCTGAAGCCGGGCAGATTTTGGACGAGTTAAAAACAGGGGGACTGCCCTGGATCCGAGACCACGCCCGGGCCTTACTCAACAAAATACCATAAGCCTATGTATCATTTATCTAAAATTTTACTAAAACGAAACTTTAATATCTGCAAGGAGATCGCATGCGTATACCGTTAGTAGCCGGAAATTGGAAAATGCATAAAACTGTGGCGGAATCTGTACAGCTGGTCAGCGAGATGCTGCCAGGCCTGGAAGCCATAAACAATGTGGAAAACCTGATCAGCCCCCCGTTTACCAGCATCGCCAGTGTGGCAGAAATGCTTAAAGGTTCCTCCGTAAAACTCGGCGGGCAGAACATGCACTGGGAAGAACAGGGCGCTTTCACCGCTGAAATTTCCCCGCTGATGCTGGTGGAATTTTGCCAGTATGTGATCATCGGGCATTCTGAAAGACGAGCGTACTTCAACGAAACCGACGAAACCGTCAACCGCCGGGTGCAGGCTGCCCTGGCCCACAAGCTTGTACCTGTAGTATGCGTGGGAGAAACGCTTGACCAGCGAGAGGCAGAACAACAAGCGGAAGTGGTCTCAATCCAGGTGCTTGAGGGGCTCAAAGGTGCCCCAATTTCCTCCGGTGCAGACCTGGTAGTGGCTTACGAACCAGTCTGGGCAATCGGCACCGGCAAAGCGGCTTACCCCGAAGACGCCGTGGTGATCAACCGGGACGTAATTCGCCCCGCGCTGACCAAGCTGTTCGGGAAAGATGTCGCCCAGCAGGTGCGGGTGCTCTACGGCGGCTCAGTCAAACCCGGCAATGCCGCAGATTTCTTCAAAGAAATTGAAGTGGATGGCGCTCTGGTCGGCGGCGCCAGCCTCAAGGCAGCAGATTTCATCGCGATTACCGAGGCCGCCGGGTAAAACACAGATTATTTCAACCAGAGACCCGGAGCGTCCGGGTCTCTTTTTTTTCCAGGGATACACCCAACCTCATGATAAAATATAGGCAATGCTCAGACCTGCTTATCAGGCCGAGACAGAAACAAAACGCATCAAAATCCGCATCGCTACGGACTCTACCAAACTCTGGAGGGTACCATGTCCAAGAAATCCCCTACCACTGATTCTCCCGAACGCCAGAAAATTTCCACGCGTACATTTCGTCTAAAAAAGAAGCGCGGCGAGCCAATCACAATGCTCACCGCCTACGACTATCCCACCGCGCTGGCGGTCGATAAAGCTGGTGTTGACTCGATCCTGGTCGGCGACTCCCTCGGGATGGTGGTCCTCGGTTACGAGAACACCCTGCCGGTCACCATGGAAGATATGCTCCACCACTGCCGGGCAGTATCCCGCGGTGCAAAATTCCCCCTGTTGGTCGGCGATATGCCCTTCATGTCCTACCAGTCAGCGGTCAACAAAGCTGTTGATAATGCCGGTCGCTTCTTACAGCAGGCGGGGATGGATGCTGTCAAGCTCGAAGGCGGGCGCGAGCGCGCTGATGCGGTCAGAAAAATTGTACAGGCCGGAATCCCAGTAATGGGGCATATCGGACTCACCCCCCAGAGCGTGCACGCTTTCGGTGGGTTCCGCGCCCAGGGGAAAACCGCCTCCACTGCCAAACGCCTCGTTGAGGATGCCCATATTCTGCAGGATGCTGGCGCTTTCAGCATCGTGCTTGAAGCCGTTCCCTCCCAGCTGGCTGAAATGATCTCCAAACGCCTGACGATTCCCACGATCGGGATCGGCGCAGGGGTCGGCTGTGATGGACAGGTGCTGGTTACCCACGACCTGATCGGCCAGTTCGACCGTTTCACACCTTCCTTCGTAAAACAGTATGCCAACATCCATCAAATTGTGTTGGAAGCAATTACATCCTATAAGCAGGAAGTTGATCAAAAACTATTTCCTGCTGATCAGCACAGCATTTTTATGAAAGACTCAGAATGGATTGATCTCCTCGGCGAATTTAACGATACCCCGACAGAATAGGCAAATCAATGCCTAAGATAAGCTCCGATTCAGTTTTGATTGTTGGTACAGGCGCATTGGCCTGTTTATTTGCCGCGCGGCTGTCTAATGCTGGAGTCAAAGTCGCCATGCTGGGAACATGGCGGGAAGGGCTCGCCGCATTACGGATGTATGGGGTTACCCTGGTCCAGGTAGACGGCCGCCAGTCCTCCTACCCGGTAAACGTCTTCGACAGGGAGAGCAATTGCCAGGCAGCAAAATATGCCCTCGTCTTGGTGAAATCGTGGCAGACTGAGCGCGCTGCTAAACAGCTTTCCAGGTGTCTCTCATCTGATGGAATCGCTCTAACCCTGCAAAACGGCCTCGGCAACTATGAAATTTTAGTAAGTGCCCTGGGATCTGAACGCGCCGCTCAGGGAGTAACCACCACCGGGGCCACCCTGCTCAGCTCGGGACGCGTTCGCCCTGGCGGTGAAGGGATCGTTTCGCTCGGACTACACCCTCGCCTCACACCACTTCAGAAAATACTAAAAACAGCCGGGTTTAAACTTGAGGTGCTGGAAGATGTTGCTGCACTGATCTGGGGAAAGCTGGCTGTGAATGCCGCAATCAACCCGTTGACTGCCCTGCTCCAAATGCCCAACGGCGAAGTTCTTTCTCGCCCATCGGCTCGCCAGCTCTCCGCGGATTTGGCGCAAGAAGTAGCCGCTGTCGCCCTGGCAAAGGGAATTACCCTGGCAAATACTGATCCTGTTGCGATCGCCGAACAAGTTGCAGAAAAAACCTCCGAGAACCACTCCTCAATGTATCAGGACATCCTCCGGGGCGCTCCCACCGAAATCGACGCAATCTGCGGGGCAGTGGTTGCTGCTGGAGAAGAAACCGGGGTCGCTACCCCAGCAAATTACGCCATGTGGAAATTGATCCACGCCGTGGTTGAAGGACAAGAAAATTGATGAAATCTGTTACTACGCTCCAAGAACTTTGGGAGGCAGTTGAAGCGCTCCCACGCCCAATTGGGCTGGTACCTACAATGGGATATTTACATGATGGCCATCTCAGCCTGGTTTCCGCCGCAAAGGAGAAATCTGCCAGCGTGGTTGTGAGTATTTATGTTAACCCAACTCAGTTTGCGCCCACAGAAGACCTGGATGCCTATCCGCGTGATCTGCCCCGCGACCTGGAACTGCTTGCAGGCGCTGGGGTTGATCTGGTTTGGATGCCGACCAATGAGATGCTCTACCCCCCCGGATACCAGACCTGGATTGAGGTCACAGATGTAACCCAACCGCTGGAAGGCGCTCAACGCCCCGAACATTTCAGGGGTGTGACCACCATTGTGACCAAACTTTTCACCGCGGTCAGGCCTGACAAAGCTTTTTTCGGACAAAAGGATGCCCAGCAGGTGGCAGTCATCAGGCAGATGACCCGGGACCTCAATTTCCCGATTGAGATTGAAGTGGTTCCCATAGCCAGGGAAAAAGATGGCCTGGCGCTATCCAGCCGCAACACTTTCCTCGACCCAGATCAGCGTCAGGCTGCTGTCGTGCTCTCCCGCGCGCTTAAGACAGCAGAAAAAGCCTACGATTCTGGCGAGCGGAACGGTGATCAACTGCGGAGAATCATGACGGAAACAATCAGCGCTGAACCGCTGGCACGCTTGCAGTACGTCTCCTGCGCTGACCGCACCACACTGCTGGAGCTTGACCAGATCACCGACGGCGCCCTGCTTTCCATGGCGGTGTATCTTGGAAAAACACGGTTAATCGATAATCTTATTCTGGAGAAATAACCATGCTGCTGACGATTGATATTGGCAACACCAACATTACCTTAGGTTTATACGAGAAAGACGAGCTCGGTCCTCGCTGGCGGATTTCTACAATTCATGAGGAAATGCCAGATGAGTACGGTCTAAAATTCTCTTCTCTGCTTGCCCATGCAGGATTCAACATTAAGGATTTGGATGGAGTCTGTCTTGCCTCGGTGGTCCCCCCGCTGACCCCCAAAATCGTCCAGGCCTGCCAGGACTACCTGGGGAAGGATCCACTGGTAGTCGATGCCGGCTGCAAGACCGGAGTACGTATCTTATATGAAGATCCTAAAGCAGTCGGCGCAGACCGCATTGTGGACTGTGCTGCTGTGCAGCGGCTGTATGGCGGACCCGCCTGTGTGGTCGATTTTGGCACCGGCACTACCTTTGACGCAATCTCACCTGAAGGCGACTACCTCGGAGGCGCCATCGCTCCTGGGATCGGGATTGCTGCCGAAGCCCTCTTCTCCCGTGCCGCCAAACTGGCCCGGGTGGACCTCACTCGCCCGCCTTCAGTGATCGGGCGCAACACCACCCACTCGATGCAATCCGGCCTGCTGTTTGGCTATGTCGGGTTGGTCGAGGGTATGGTCGCCCGCTTCAGGGAGGAGCTAGGTGATGAAATGAAAGTCATCGCCACCGGGGGACTGGCCGAAGTCGTCGCCGCGGAAACCGATGTACTTGAGATCATCGCTCCCTGGCTGACCCTCGATGGGCTGCGGATCATCTGGAATCTCAACCAATGATCATCAAATCCACCTTTATTAACCAGAAAATGCCCTAATCCGGGTACAATAAAATCATGAACAATCTGTTAGAAAACAAACGTATCATCTTGGGTGTCACCGGTTCAATCGCCTGCTATAAGGCTGCTGACCTGGCTTCAAAATTGACCCAGGCCGGAGCTGAAGTCGATGTGATCCTCACAAAAGCCGCAGCTCAATTTGTCTCCCCGCTGACCTTTCAATCGGTCACCGGGCGAAAAGCGTTCACAGAAGATGACCTGTGGGGTAACCAGGGGCATGTGCAGCACATCGGGCTCGGTCAACATGCAGACCTGCTGGTGGTTGCCCCAATCACCGCTAATACAATGGCTGCCCTGGCCCACGGCACCGCAAACAACTTGCTGACCGTCACCGCCCTGGCCGCCTCCTGCCCGCTGCTGATCGCTCCGGCGATGGATGGCGGGATGTTCACTCACACTGCCACCCAGGCCAACCTAAAAACACTGGAGGACCGTGGGGCAGTCGTGGTCGGCCCAGAAGCCGGACACCTCGCCTCTGGTTTGAGAGCGCTCGGCAGAATGAGTGAGCCGGGCACGATCCTCGGACATATCCACCAACTGCTCGGCAGGGAAGGTGGACTAAAGGGTAAAAAAGTAATCATCACCGCTGGCGCTACTCAGGAGCCGCTCGACCCGGTGCGCTACCTGACCAACCGTTCCTCCGGCAAGCAGGGTTATGCCCTGGCACAGGCTGCTGTCGACCAGGGCGCTGAAGTGATTTTAATCAGCGGTCAAACTGCGCTCACCCCACCAACTGGTGTGCAGTATGTTGAAACCCGCACTGCAGAACAAATGCTGACCGCCGTGCTGAAGCACCTCCCCGGCAGGGATGCTCTTTTGATGGCTGCTGCAGTCGCCGATTTCCGCCCGGCAGAAGTCGCTGAAAAAAAGATCAAAAAAGGCAAAAAAGCCCCTCAACTTCCGCTGACCCGGACTGCTGACATCCTCCTCGAGGTTGCCAAACACAAAGATAAACCCCAGGCAGTCATCGGATTTGCCGCCGAAAGTGAAGACCTGATCGCCAATGCCGAAAAGAAGCTGAAAGCCAAAAAACTGGAAATGATCGTCGCCAACGACATCAGCACCTCAGACGCAGGTTTTGGTGTGGACACCAACCGGGTCACCCTGCTGTTCCCCGATGGACGAAAGGAAGAGCTGCCCTTCTCCACAAAGGCTGATGTTGCTGCTGCTGTTATCGAGCATCTCGCTGGGATCCTCAGAAAATAATCAAATATATTAAAACTTACCGCTTTTTTCTGGCGCTAAAAAAACATGGAAACCAACAGCAGTATGTCCAACTCAAATCTGAACAATCTTCTACTTTCTCAGAAGAACCTCGCCGCAGTGGAAGAATTTCTCCCTGAACAACTGCGTCACGCGAGCACCGTTCAAATCATCTTACTCGCTTTGATCGAGGATCTCTCACCTGATGAATCCCCCACCTCCCTTAATCATCTGATCAATAACTGTGATATCACCAGCCGTCCGACGATCTCCGAAGACACGCTGCTGACTGGCAAGATCACCGCCAAACAAAACGGAGTTGTCGCGGGACTGCCGCTCGCCGAAGCGGTCTTCAGGCTGGTTGAACCGGAGATCAAATTCATCGCCCACAAATCCGATGGTGATCAGATCAAAAAAGGCCAGCTTGCTGCCGAGATCCATGGTCCCGGCAGAGGCGTACTCACCGCTGAACGCACCGCGCTCAATTTCTTCGGACGGCTCTCTGGGATCGCCACCCTCACTGCGTCTTTCGTCCAGAAAATTGCAGGTACAGGTGCGATTGTTCTGGACACCCGCAAGACACTCCCCGGATTTCGCCGGTTGGACAAATACGCAGTGCGTATGGGGGGAGGGCAAAATCATCGAATGGGGTTATATGACATGGTGATGATCAAAGACAACCATATTGATGGCGCTGGAGGGATTGAGAACGCTGTTGAGCGGGTTCGCCAACAATTTGGCGGCAAGTACCCGATCGAAGTAGAAGTAAAAAACCTCGATGAACTCGAGACAGTCCTTGACCTGGATATTGACCGCATCATGCTTGACAATATGGACCTGCAAACTATGCAGCAGGCGGTAGAACGCACCGGGGGAAAAACCCCTCTTGAAGCATCAGGCAATGTCTCGCTTGAGCGCATCCGGGCGATTGCAGAGACCGGGGTGACCTATATTTCCATTGGCGCTTTGACCCACTCCGTACCCGTGTTTGATTACAGCATGCGATTAAAATGAATATTTCACCTAAGGATTCCGAATGACATCAGAAAAAGAAATTTACCAACACTTGAAAAAAAAGCTCAACAAATTTGCCCCAGATGTTGAATTGAAATATAAAGCCGAGCTGGCATCCCAGATCCTTAAGTTGAAAGAAGAAAAAAACGCGGTGATCCTTGGTCACAACTACATGGAACCGGCATTGTTTTATTCAATCCCTGATTTCACAGGCGATTCACTTGCTCTCAGCCGCAAAGCCGCCGAAACCGAAAAAGATATCATCGTTTTCTGTGGCGTGGAATTCATGGCCGAGACTGCCAAAATCCTCAATCCTGGTAAAAAAGTGTTAATCCCCTCCCAGAAAGCAGGCTGTTCCCTGGCAGAAAGCATCACCGCCGCAGATGTGCGCCTGCTAAAAGAGCGCTTCCCTGGCGTGCCCGTGGTTGCTTATGTCAACACCTATGCCGATGTCAAAGCAGAAGTCGATATCTGCTGTACTTCCGGGAATGCCATCGAGGTAGCAGAATCGTTCGATAGCGACACGATCATCTTCCTGCCTGATGAATATCTGGGCAAGAATGTTGCCCAAGAAACCGGCAAAAAAATCATCATTCCCAGAGTGGTTGATTCCAAACTGGTCATTCCCCAGGATCGGGATTTTGAGATCATCGGCTGGAGTGGTCGCTGCGAAGTACATGAAAAATTCAACGTCAAAGATATCACCACGATCCGTGGGCAGTACCCCGATGTGGCCATCCTCTCCCACCCCGAATGCAGTCCGGAAGTGGTTGCCGCATCCGACTTCAGCGGCAGCACCTCAGCGATGGTTACTTATGTTGAGGAAACTGAGGCGCCCCACTTCCTCCTGCTCACAGAATGCTCAATGGGCGATAATATTGCCGCTGCCAACCCCGACAAAGACCTGCTCCGCCTGTGCAGCGTGCGCTGCCCGCACATGAACACGATCACCCTCGAAGATACCCTTGCTGCCCTGGAGAAGGAACAATTTGAGATTGAAGTCCCCGAAGATATTCGCCTGCGCGCTGCCCGATCGGTAGAGCGCATGATCGCCATCGGTTAGCAATTAACCGGTTTGAAAGGATCTTACCCCATGCAAACAGATGTCTTAATTATCGGCAGCGGGATTTCCGGTGTGATCGCCGCTCTGCGCCTGGCTGAAGACAAGCAGCGCCAGATCACGATCATCACCCGTGCC
Organism: Chloroflexota bacterium; assembly: GCA_039714215.1. GTDB lineage: Bacteria > Chloroflexota > Anaerolineae > Anaerolineales > UBA11579 > UBA11579. The sequence goes on from JBDLJU010000031.1 coordinate 16,121, forward strand.
GTAGAGGAAATTGATGCCAATTCCAGCTACGCCCAGGGTGGCATTGTAGGTCGCGGCATCGATGACAGCCCCGAACTGCTCGCAGAAGATATCTTCCGTGCTGGCGCCGGCCTTTGCCACCCGCCTGCGGTTGAACAGCTCGCTGATCTCGGGCCGGGACTGCTCGAAGAAATCTTGATCAATCAGGCTCATACCCCATTCGATCGCGGCGAAGATAATCAGCTGGCCATGGGATTGGAAGGCGCGCACTCACGCTCGCGAATATTGCATGTCCAGGATTCAACCGGGCGGGCGATCATGGAAGCACTGCTGGAGAAGATCAAGGCTTACCCCAACATCAAACTCCTTACCGGCCACACGGCCATTGACCTGATCACCTTCCCCCATCATGCCACTGACCCGCTGAGAGTCTATCAGCAGCCAGTCTGCCTCGGCACATACGCCTTCAACCAAGAGGAACAGAACGTCATTCCGATTATCGCGGAGCACACCATCCTGGCCACCGGCGGGTTAGGCCAGATATTCCTGAACACCACCAACCCGGTTGGCTCACGCGGGGACGGATTGGCAATGGCTTATCGCGCTGGAGCGCGGATCATTAATTCCGAATATGTCCAGTTTCATCCTACTGCTTTGAACATCCCCGGGGCAACAAAATTCTTGATCAGCGAAGCGGTTCGCGGTGAGGGGGCCGTGCTGCTTACCCCCGGCGGGGAGCGATTCATGGAACGCTACGCCCCCGAGTGGAAAGAATTGGCCCCCCGAGATGTGGTTGCCCGGGCGATCTATTGGGAAATGCTCACCAATGATTACAACAATGTTTTCCTTGATATTGCCTCCCACAAACCCCCCGATCATATTCGAAAGCGTTTCCCACAGATTTACCAGCGCTGCCTGGAAGAAGGCGTCGACATCACTGTGCAGCCTATCCCGGTAGTCCCGGCAGCGCATTATTTCATTGGCGGGCTGCATGTCGATCTCAATGGCCAGACCTCAATTCCTGGCCTGTACGCTGTGGGAGAAGTCTCCTGCACCGGCGTGCATGGCGCTAACCGGTTGGCGTCCACCTCCCTGCTTGAAGGTGTAGTCTGGGGCAGCAAAGCAGCCGACCATATCCAAAGCCAACCCGAGCCAATCGAATATTCTGCAAAAGATATTCCCGAATGGTCAACCCACGGTCTGCGCCATGACCCAGATCCGGCTTTGATCCAGAGCGACATGACCACCATCCGAAGCTTAATGTGGCACTATGTTGGTCTGATTCGCAGCGAGTACCGCCTCACTCGGGCAATCCGAGACCTGCGCACCCTGTATTGGGAAATCGAGAACTTCTACCGCAAGACGCGGATCAGCGACCAGCTGATCGGCCTGCGCAACAGCTCCCAGGCAGCCCTGATCATCGCCTACGCAGCAGCTAAAAACCGCACCAGCCGCGGCTGCCACTACCGGGAAGATGACCGGAGCAACGCGTAATCTAGATATTCCTAAAACCTGCTTCAGGGCAGCATCCTGGTTAATCAACAGCGTACTAATTTCTTTTTCTGCGAACAGCCTCAAGAAAATCAATGGGGGAAGTCGATTAGCTATTGAAATTGTCCCAGTTTTCGGCTAAGATAAATATAACATTAGGGGCCGCATTTTATGTGCATCAAATGGGGTCTGTAAAGTTTTTCCCCCAGGGAGAAAATTGTGAAAAAAAGAATACTTATTCTCACATTGCTGCTAACATTGACTTTGTCTGCGGCTTCTGATTCACGTGCAGAAGGCGCTCGATTTTCAATGGATCAAGCAGGGTTTTCCATTGGTCATCATGCTCAAACCGGGATGGTTAACTTTTTCGGTGCTGGCTCAATCAATGGGATTATGCCAGAAACAGGCTTGGGCATCGGTTTCAGTGCGGCAGACCATGCTGCTCAGCATTTAGACGCATATGCGCCGATCTTTGGGGAGAACGATCCACGTCGAAATTTGCAGCTGGTCTCCACCCTGCAGCCGCGCCGCGGCCAGGAGACCCTCCGCTACCAGCAAACCCACCAAGGCATCCCGATCCTCGCCGGTGAAATCATCCTCAACATCACAACCGAAGGCGGCCTGCTCTCGATCAGCGGAGAGCTTTCACCAGAGCTTGATCTTAGTATCGCCCCTAAGCTCAGCGCGGCAGATGCCCGCCAGAAGGTACTGGATCTGATCTCAATCTCGTATCAGCTGGAGGCTGGAGAAATTGAGATCACCACACCCGAGCTGTGGATCTTTGATGAACGCCTGCTCGCACCCAGCGACAGGCCTGCCGAGCTGGTTTGGCGAATCGAAGCGCGTGCCCCATCCCTGCCAATCAACGAGCTGGTGTTGGTCAACGCCAATACCGGCGCGATCAGCCTGCATTTCAACCAGATCGATACCAGTGGGGCAGCACAAGATAATTCCACAGAGAACCTTGATCCAGATAGGGAAAACCTAATTGAAAGCGAGTCCCGACCTGCGGTTTCTCGGATTGAAGAAGCCCCAATTTCCCTAATACCTTCAAATCACTTATCAACCCCTGAATATTCAGTTGAGTCAGTCAACACCTGGTACGTTTCGACGGCAGGCGATGATCTCAACGACTGCCTGAGCCCAACCACCCCCTGCGCGTCGATCAACAGAGCCCTCATTAAACCGGGTTTCCTCTCAGGGGATCTGGTCCTGGTTTCAGAAGGTGAGTATACCGGCACAGGAGATTATGTGATCCTCCTCGACAATAGTGTCAGCCTCAGCGGCGGTTGGAATCCTGACTTTAGCCTCCAGATCGGCTACAGCACAATTGATGGCGAAGATGACCGTGAAGGACTCACAAAGGAATCAGATGTAATGAAAACGATCAATCTGGAAAATTTCATCTTCATTCAAGGTAATCCCAATTTGTATTTAGAGAGCGCCACTGGAACGATTCAAGATTGCATCATTCAAGACGGCAATGGTGTTGGTGTAACTCTAAATGACGCGGGAATGGTTCTGAATCATGTTGATATTTCCGATAACGACGATAGAGGCATGGAAATTTTTCTCCATGGTTCAGAGGACATTGTAGTAATTTCCAACTCTCTGATTTCAAATAACCAGGAATCCGGGATAAATGCCGTCGGTTCCAACCTGCGTTTAGAAAATGTGACGATCAGCGGCAATGGAAACTCGGCGACAGAAGGCGGAGGGATTAGATATAAAACTGTATCGGGTGTTTCAGCCTTGTTAAATAATGTCACCATTACCGAAAACACTGCGCAGAGCGGTGGAGGCTTGTTTACCGAGGGAAATCTGACTCTCCAAAACTCGATCATCACCAATAACAATGCGACTCACCTTGCATCCTCCGATTGTTATGGGGACCCAATATCGAATGGGTACAATTTCATTGGGAACAACCTTGGATGTGGAATTGAACCATTGGAGGCAGAGGGAGATCATCTAAACGAATTCCTTTACCTCGCCCCCCTGGCAGATTACGGGGGGAAAACCCGCACGCATGCCTTGCTGGCCGGCAGCCCGGCGATCGATGCTGGCAGCCCAGATCTGCCAGGGAGCAGCGATTTCGCGTGTGCGGTCACAGACCAACGCGATCAACCCCGTCCATTCGATGGGGATTCCGATACACATTCTTACTGCGATCCCGGTGCCTATGAACACCAGGGACCAGAAATCACGCCCAGCCATTTATTCAGCCTCAACCGGGAGGAAATTATTTTTCGCATCGATGAGTCCCAGCCGGATGCCTTTGAGGTATTAATTTTAGGACCCAACGGAGGGGAAGTCGCGGGAATTTCAGTAACCTTTACCGCGCCACTCTCCGGGCCACGCGGAACGTTCACCGCAAGCGGGACCAATACCAGAACAATTTCCACGGACAGCGGCGGCCGCGCCTCTTCCGGGGAATTCGTCACGAATTCCGATCACGGCGA
>JBDLJU010000032.1:0-19206 GCA_039714215.1 Chloroflexota bacterium
GGGATCGAGCCTGGCCCGCCGTACCAGTCGCAGATTTCAATCCCGGTCACGGTTGAGCCCGGGGCGACGACAAACTCGATCAGCGAGTGATCATTACAGTTCACCGATAAGCCGCAGGGCACGGCTTGCGAGTAGCTCCCCCCGCCGGAGAAGTCAGGCAGCCAGGCATAAGCCACGTACTCGCCAGGTGGGACCTGCTGGCTGAAGCTGCCGTTGTTCAGCGGGATGGGGACTTCGACCGCGGCCTGGGTTTGAATATTTTCCAGGTAAACGGTCATTGCCGGGATGTATTCCGAGGGATAGCAGACATGCCCTTCGATGAGGGATGGTTGGGCGCGCTGGGGAGGATCGGTGGGGGCAGGCTGCACTTGCTGCTCGGGTTGAGCCGGTTGGGCAGGCTCCGCCGGCTGGTTCCCTTGCTGGGGTCCTCCAGCCTGCACAGTTGCCGCCACTGAGGTAGCAACTGCATCGCTGGAGCTCTGCACGCTGATCGAGTCGTTGGCAACATTTACCTGAATGTCAGGGGTCACCTGACAGGCCAAGCTGACCAGCAGGATCAGTCCGAGTATTGTGAAGGTTGATTTTTTCAATTTTTAACTCCTTTGTTAATCATCTTTGTCGTTCATTTGATATAAATCGGGTTGCTGAAGATCCAACCACGCCGTTTGCCTTTAAATTCCAGATACGCCTCCACCCGGTAAACGCCTGGAGAGTCAACCTGATGGACGAAAGTTTCACGCTTCCAGGAGGAGCGAATGATCTCTCCGTCCTTGAGCAGGTGACATTCTGCCGCCCGCGGCAGGCGGATTTGCAGGGTGGTGGCCTCCCCGGCTTTGATCGTATCGCCCATCACTGCCTGCCCGTGATTGAGATGGGCCGAAAAGCGGAACCCTTTGGTTGAGGCGGGCAGGTCGTATCCAATAAAAGCGTGCCCGCTGCGAAGCGCCTGGTAAATCATCTTCCTGTCATCTTCCAGGTTCCCGCTCAGTGGGGAGGGAGTCAGCAGGTGGGTGTTGATCGCCCGGTAGTGGTTTTCGTAGGGGAACAGCACCCGGGAGAGCGGTCCGAGCGAGCTGTTCATCGCGTGGGCATCTGATCCGCCGACCGCCACCACCGGGGTTCCCTGGCTGAGCAGCTCGTCCCATTTTTTGAGGGTGTCAGGAAATGGGCCATGGGCAACCTGATCAAAATTGAAGGCATAGCGGATTGCGGCGGGGTATCCGGTTAACAGCGATTTGAATTCGGTCATCGAATTCCACAATTCAATCCCTGTAAAACCTTTTACATCCCAGCTGACCCAGGAGAGGTCTGCCTGGTTGAATTTCGGCGCTTCGGGGTCAACCGGGTGCGCCAGGAAGCAGATTCCGCCGTGCTGGTTGACCTGGTTGATCAGCGTTTGCGGGTCTGGGGCATAGGTTGCCAATTCTTTCTCCGCGCCAAATACCAGCAGGTGATTCTTTTGCGGGTCTCTGCCCTGGTCGTGGACTTCCTCCCCAATCAGCACCAGCACTTTTTGCTGATCCTCCCCATGGTAGCCTTCCACGCCCTGCACCCAGATGTTATGGTCGGTGATGATGATTGCATCCAACCCGGCTTTAATCGCCGCTTCGGCCAGCTCGGTATGGGTGCCGGTGCCGTCAGAATAAACCGTGTGCATATGCAGATTGATCACCAGTTCATTGGTCATATTGACTATCTCTCATGATTGGTTAGTTTGACAAAAACACCCTAGGAAAGGTATAATCCGCCTGTTTGACGAAATTATAGGAGCGTAACTGAATGGAAACTTTTTTGGATATAGCATTGATTATAACGTCAATTGCCCTGATTGTGAGCGTTGTTTTACAAAGCAAAGGCGGCGGTCTTGGCGGGCTGGTTGGTGGTGACACCGGCGGAGTTTTCTCCGCTCGCCGTGGGATTGAACAAACCCTGTTCCGCGCCACCATCGTACTCAGCGTGATTTTCTTCGGACTGGCGATTGTTGCCGTAATTGTTGCCGGGTAGATTGACGAAATTCTATAATCGGATAATGGCCAAAAGGGCTGTTCTTGGGCTGAGGCCTGAGGAAGCCCTTTTGCTGTTTCAACCACTTTAACATCTAGGTTATTGAGATATGAAAAAGCTAAGATGGCAGATTTTGATTGCGGTGATTGCCGTTGGGGCGGTAGCTTTGCTCCTTTTCGGGCAAACCGTTGCCCCTGAAATCACTGATGTTCAACCAACTACTGGCGGTGTGTATGTCGAAGGCTTGGTGGGCACGCCGATTCGCTTTAATCCCCTGTTAGACAGCTACAACCAGGTTGACCGCGATGTCGACAATTTAATCTACAGCCGGTTGATCCGCTTTGATTCATGGGGAAATCCTCAGCCAGACCTGGTGAAATCATTTGGGGTGTCGATCACCGGAGAAATCTACAATATCCAGCTGCGTGAGAACGCGGTCTGGCATGACGGCACGCCAGTGACCACCGCCGATATCCTCTTCACGATCGGGTTGATGGCTGGCGGAGAAATGCCGGTGCCATCCGATGTGGTTGAGCTGTGGAATTCAGTGGATGTGATCGCTTTCGATGCCCTGAATATGCAGTTCCGTTTACCGGAACCGTATGCCCCCTTCATCGATTACCTTTCCTTCGGGGTTCTTCCCTATCACCTTTTGGGGAGTAAGTCCGCCGCTGAGATCATCAATGATCCCTTCAATTTGCAGCCGGTCGGAACAGGGCCGTATCAGCTCACCGAACTGCGTACCAAAGATGGGCAGATTACGGGGATTGTGTTGGAGGCCTTCGAGGATTATTTCCTCGATCAGCCGCTTTTAGAACAAATTGCTTTTCGTTATTTTTCCACAACGTTTGAAGCCCTGGCAGCCTACCAGCGTGGAGAAATTCTTGGGATTGGTGAGGTTGGTTTGGATGCGATCGATGCCGTTCTCGCTGAGCCGGGATTAAACATCCATTCTGTGCGCCTGCCAGAGATCACCATGGTGCTCTTCAACCTGGATAATGCCGAGGTGCCCTTTTTCCAGGAGCTGAATGTCCGCAAAGCGCTGATGCTTGCTTTAAACCGGCCGTGGATGATTGATCAATCGATCGATGGGCAGGCGATGCTGGCTCACAGCCCGATCCTGGCCGGCACCTGGGCACATTATGATGGCGTGGTCAAATATCAATTCGACCCCGAAGAAGCGATCCGTTTGCTGCGCGGGGCAGAGTACGGCCTCGGCGTGGATGGCGCCGTGCGAGAAAAAGAAGGTGTACGCCTTTCCTTTGAGATGGTCTTCCCTGACACGCCTACCCACACCAGGCTGGCAATGATGATCAGGGATTACTGGGCGGCGGTCGGGGTTGGGGTCAATCTGATCCCGGTTCCACCCACAAGCCTGGTGAGGGATTACCTGCAGACCCACAACTATCAAGCCGCCCTGGTGGACCTGAGTCTCTCCGACTCCCCGGATCCCGATCCTTATCCTTTCTGGCACCAGGCGATGATCAATAACGGACAAAACTACTCGCAGTGGGATGACCGGCGGGCAAGTGAATATCTTGAGAATGCGCGGGTGACCCCCAACCGTGATGAGCGGGTGCGCCTGTATAAAAATTTCCAGATCCATTATTCACGCGAACTGCCGGCCCTGCCGTTGTTTTCACCGGTCTACAACTATGCGGTTGATGATGAAATTTCCGGGATTCAGATGGGACCCCTGTACGACCCCAGCGACCGGTTCAACAGCGTGGTCAACTGGTCGCTGCAAGCTCCCCAGCTGCCGGAAGAGGTGATTGTTGAGCCTGTGGACGAATGACCTTAATAACGATGAGTTAATCATAAAGTCCAGACTACGAGGTCTGGACTTTTCTTGACCGGATAGCTGTACCGGTGGAAACCAAAGGCTTCCAGGTAGTCCAGGTAGGCTTTTGAAGGGGTGGCTAACTGGGAGGGCGCAGCCCTCCCTTAAATTTGAGCCCCTCCCCCGGAAAACTCAGCAGAAAATTAAATACTGCAAAAGATCAGTCTTGCGATCTTTTGCGGAACCAGTGCGAAGCACGGATCGGGGGAGGGGTTTGGGGTGGGGGTTCGAAAATAACGATTGCCAGGATTATTGAAGTGGAGCTTCGATTTAATTGCACCTGGTTGGTTATTCACAGGCGTTTAATGCTTTATTCGTAGGCCTGGGCTGAGGTCGTCAGGGGGTCTCAACCCCATACAGCGCCCGGTAAATATTGAACAGCTCGTAGATGCTGCGGATGTAGTTGCGGGTTTCTCCGAAACGCACCACCTCAACGAAGAGGTCCTGGTCGCCATCAGAAAGCGTACCCCAATTGGCGGCATTCCCTGGTCCGCCGTTATAGGCTGCCAGCGCCTGGTAGATGTCCAAATCGAAGTAGTCGCGCTGGCTGTCCAGGTAATCGGCGCCAAAAGTCACATTCACCTTGGGGAGATAGAGGTCCTCGGAAGTATATCCCAGCGGCCAGCCGTAAGATTTCTGGATACCGTCACCCGTGGCAGGCATGATCTGCATTAACCCGCGAGCGCCTGCCGTGGAAGTGACAAAGCCTTCAAACAAACTTTCCTGCCGGATCACACTGTAGAGGAACATGGGGTGGAAGTCGTAGGCCTGGCTGACCGGGATTACAATTTCGGGGTAGTAGGTGCCAAAACGCAGATAGTTGAAGTATTTGGGGGCATTGAAAGTCGCAGTGTCGTCCATACCTGCGAGGTTGAGTACCTGGCGGGCGGCAAAGATCCCTGAGCGGTATAAACCCAGTTCGACAAGATAGTTGGCCAACCGGAAATTGTTCGCAGGATCGTCCATGATTGACAGGCGGTAGCTTTCAAATTCGCGGCGGGCGGCCTCCCACTGACCCAGGTTCCAGAGCTCGGTACCGCGAATCAAACGCGGGTCGCTCATCATCGGGGTGTAATCTGAGAGATTTTCACTGACCGGGATGCTGGTGAAAGTTTCTTTGATCCAGACCTCTGCGGTATCTCGTTCTGTGGCGGTATTGTAGTTGAACGAGTAGTTGGCGGGGGGAGTGAAAGGGGCACGCCCTTCCAGCATATCAGTGGCTCTTTCGCTGTAGTAGCCGGTGGGGTCGCTGGTTGAGGCCTGTACCCAGGACTCCTCAGCCGCAGTCATATTGCCGAGCTTCTGGTAATTTTTTCCGATCCAGAAGTAGGCGCCTGCCTGCTCACCAGCGTTGGAAGTCGTGGCCAGCGCACTTTGCAGTAAGCTGATCGCGGCCCCGTACTCCCCATTGCGGTAGCGGGCGATGCTCGCCTGGAAAAGGCCATCATAAGCCCAGGTGGAAGTGGAAAATTGGATCCCGATCCGCTCCCACAGGCGGGCAGCCTGATCGAGCTGGTAGTTGCGTTCCGCAGTTCGACCGGCGTAGTAGAGCAGCTCTGGGGCGCGTTCGTGTGCTGGTGAGCGGTCGACAAATTCCAGATAGGTTTCAATTGCACCGTCAAAATCGTTGAGATATACAGATTTGGTATACCCGATCTCATCATAGGCGGAAGCCCAAAAGCGTTCGTTGACATGCTCGTCAATTAAATCCTGCCAGGCGCTAATTGCCTGCTGGTAATTCCCCAGCTGCACATAGGACAGCCCGAGGTAATAATGGGCGGTATCTGCGTGGTTCCCGGGGTTGGCGCTGATGTAACGCACGAAGGCATCCACAGCAAAACCGTACTGACCAACATAGTAGTTGATTAAACCGCGATTAAGCTCGTTGACGGGCTGGCCGGCGTCGAGCAGGGCCACGATCGAAAGGTAGGCGTCATGTGCCAATGGATATTCGTCTACCACCTGTGCGTAGCTGGCATAAGCCGCCTCAAGATTACCCTGCAGCAGTTGAATATCTCCAGACTTCCGGACGGCTTCTGCCTTGGTGTAATCGTTCCCTGTGCGGGCAGCGATGTCCTGGTAGGTAATTAAAGCGGTGGTGAATTCACCCAGTTCGAAATAGCTGTCCGCAATCAGCATGTTGATGTACAGCAAATCGCCCACCTGGGGGGATTGGATGGCGAGCACATAGGCATCAATTGCCTGCTGGTAGCTGCCAGCCGCAAAGTAATTGTCTCCGATCAGCTGATAGGCATAAAAGTCGATCAAACCTGGATGGAGGGCCAAATACTGCTCGTAGGCGGCGGCGGCATCGAGCGGTTGGTTGAGTTCCTGGTAAACCTTGCCGAGCGTGAAGGCCATCGCCGCCTGGTGAGAGGTCTCCGGTAAATTTTCTTGGGCTGCGGTTAACACCAGAAGGGCATTTTCTGGGTCTCCCTTGCTGAAATATGTCCTTCCCAGGCCTAACAAGGCCGCTGCCTGGATTTCTGGCGTGGCGGCATTCTCAAAGGCGAGGTTATATTCCTGGATGGCGAGCTCGTAATCGCCGTTGAAATACGCCTGGTCTCCGCTTTCGACGCGCACACCTGGCTCAGGGGTGGTGATCGGGGTTGGCGTGGGTTCAATCACCTCGGTAGGGATGAAGGGGAAGGTGGCGGTTGGGGTGGGGGCAGGGTTGAACACCCGCTCCAGGCTGCATCCCAGGCTGGAGGCGATCACGAGGATCACGATGAGGAAAAGCTTGATTTTCTTGTTCATTTGTCCCGCACTATAACCCGTGTAGGGAGGCGTGTCAATGGAATGGGGAAATTTCCACATCACCATAGGTGACTGATAAAAACTTCTTCATTCTTCCCTCATCTTGCCTTAACAATAGATTTCTGGTCTCCTTGTATAATTTTGATATTGGTAAAAATAATTAGAATTTCAGCTTCCATAACGTTTCAGACCAACTGGATTCCCTGACAAGGAGAATATCCGATTTTCAGGAGGAGAGTATTGAAAAAACCCTTGGTTATAGCGATCTTGTTCATAGCTGTCAGCTGTTTGCCTGCTGCATGTTCACCAGGGAGCCAACCGCTTAACTCCACCCCAACCGAGACTCCCCTGCCAGTTTCCACCGCTGTCCCCACTACGGCTTCTCGGGCTTCGAATGTAGAGGTGCTCTATTATGATATTTCCGGGTTCCTGGTTCGTGTTGGAGATAAGAAAATTTTGATTGATACATTATTTGACAGCTATCCTGGGCACTCGCCACCTCAGGAAGCCTTTGAAATGATGCTCAAAGGAGAACCGCCCTTTGATCAGGTTGATGTTGTGCTCACGACCCATGCTCACCCCGACCATTTTTCTGCTGCTGTAATGAGCGAATTTCTCCTCAATAACCCTGAGACGGTATTGGTTTCCACTTTTCAGGTGGTAGAAGAATTGGTCGAGGAAAGCCCAGATCTGCTCAACTCGATCTATTCGGTTGATATCCAAAGGGGTGAATCCGAAGTTATCTCCCTGGATGGGATCGAGATCGAGTGTTTGTATATCTCGCACGGGGATCCGAACCTGCTGAACCTGGGTTTCATTGTTCGTGTTGATCAGGTCACATTTTTCCATTCAGGCGATATCGTCCTGGAAGATGTTTCAGTTGACGAGTTGGTCGCTTACGGTCTTCCAGAACTTGATCTGGATTTCGCTTTGGTGGTATTCCATGTTCTGAAGTATGAGCAATATCATCAACATCTCACTGAAGGAATCCAGGCAAAATACGTTATTCCTACCCATTATCAATACGACAACCCCCTGAATCCTTATGAAGCTTTTCCTGATGCTGTCCTTTTTTCCGATACCATGCAAACCTGGCAAATGCCTTAGCTAGATATAAATTGTAATCTGGGGGGAATGTATTCTCTTACCATTGATTAACTTGCTGATTTCAATGGGGTAATGTATATTGGATTTAATCAAGGGAGGGGCAGTGGATCAAAAAATAAACAGCTATCGGATTACAGACCTTGCTGCGGATGAACGTCCGCGCGAGCGACTTATCAGGTTAGGCCCGCAAGCGCTGAGCAATGCAGAATTGATCGCAATCCTGCTGAGGGTTGGGGTACCGGGTGAAAATGCCGTTCAGGTGGGTCAAAGACTGCTTCAATCGTTGGGCGGTCTCAGCGGCATGCATCGTGCAACTATAGGAGAAGTACAGGCACAACACGGGCTCGGCGAAGCCAAAGCGTCTACGCTGAAAGCGGCTATCGAACTTGGCCGCCGGTTGACCATCGAATCGCCAGAAGAGCGGCCGACGATTCACAGCCCGGCAGACGCTGCTGCCCTGGTGCAGTATGAGATGGCCGCATTAGAACAAGAACATCTGCGGGTAATTTTGCTGGACACCCGCAATCATGTGATGGATATCGTTGAGCTTTACCATGGATCGCTGAATGCTTCGGTTGTGCGGGTTGGCGAAGTCTTCAAGCCAGCAGTGCGCCTTAATGCCGCCAGCATCCTGGTGGTACACAACCATCCCAGCGGAGATCCGACCCCCAGCCCAGACGATATTACCGTCACCCGGTCGCTGGTTGAAGCAGGAAAAATTTTAGATATCGAAGTGCTAGATCACCTGGTCATCGGGCAGGGAAAATTTGTCTCGATGAAGGAGGGCGGGTTTGGTTTTGAGGTTTAGGAGGCCGCATGGCTGATAGTCACATCCTATTGGTGCCAAAAGTCAATTATTTCAAATGGGTGCGCGCCGCCCAAAAATATGCGCTTTCTTTTGGCATGATGATCACGCCCGATCCAGAAAAAGCGGGGGATCATGATGCTGTAACTGTGGTTGTCTCAGGTGATGGCTACCCAGAGGAGGGCGATATCCTCCTGTGGTTGAAAACCCGCTACCCCAAAACCATGATCGATGCACTGCCGGTCGCTGATGCTGAAGAGCTGGAGGCCTCCCTCCACCAGCGAGTTGAAACCAACCGGCGTTTCGGCGGGGAATTTCATACCGAGACGCAGGATGTCCTTCCAAAATATCCTCCGAACCGTCTCTATTTGTTCTGGCCAACAGACTACGGCACGATATCCCAGCGGTTTGGGGCCAATCCTGAGATATATGGGAAATGGGGACTTCCCGGTCATGAAGGTCTCGATATCCGCGCCCCGTTGAATTCAAAAATCTATGCCTGTGCCGATGGGGAAGTCTCTCATGTTGAACAAAAACCCGATGCAGATGCTTACGGCAGGCAGGTGCGGATCAACCACGGGAATGGATATAAAACCGTTTATGCCCATCTTTCAGAAGTGGATGTTTCTGTGGGGCAGCAGGTCAAAGCCAAAGAGCTGATCGGCAGGGCGGGCTCAACTGGTAATTCGACCGGCTCGTACCTGCACCTGACATTAAAGAAAATTGGCGCCACGAAAAAAGGGGAAACCAATTTCAATGGCGATATCATCGATCCGACTCCGTTCCTGGTTTATCCGCACCAGGAAGAAGAGGTTTTTGCTACCCTGGGTCTCTCTCTGCCAATGATTGAGCAGTCTACTTTCCCCTGGGCGCAGCCCTGCCTGGTGGGTGTCAATGCCCGTTTTGACGGCACCATGCAGCAGGTCGACTTTTCGGTCCTAAAAACTGCCGGGATTGAGGCGGTCAAGCTGCCCCAGCATACCCCAGAATCGACGATCAGCCAGCTTGGGCAGATCAACCCGGAGATATTTATCATGGCGAGGATTGCTCACAACCCCGGTGAAGGGTCAATCACAGCTGATCAATGGTTAACTGAAATGGGTCCAGAAGTCTCCAGGCTGTACAAACTCGGTCTGCGTTATTTTGAAATTCAACAGTCGCCCAATTTATCGATCTGCGGTTGGAACCATTCCTGGAGCGCTGGGAGTGATTTTGGTGCTTTCTGGCTGCGGGTGAGTGCGGGGCTGCGGGAAATTGCTCCCGAGGCACGTTTTGGCTTCCCAGGGCTCTCTCCTGGAAAACAGGTTCCCGGTCAAAGGATGGACGCCAAAGTATTCCTCGATGGGGCGGATGCTGCTTTGCTTGCGGCGGACTGGGTCGGGGTGAATTGCTTTTGGTCTGGCGAAAGTGAAATGAAATCCATCGAGGGTGGGGCGTTCTATAAGTATTACCGCGAGCGTTACCCGGATAAACTGCTCTTCATCACCGAATTTGGGAATGTCAATCAGCTGACCAAACCGCATGTCAAAGGACAGGAATACGTACAGTATTACCAGTCCTTACGTGATCAACCCGGCATCGGCGCCGCCTTTGCAGAAGTGATTTCGGCATCGACGGGCTTTAACAGCCTGACCTGGCGCGCGGAAGATGGCAGCGTTAATAAAATCCCATATCTGGTTGGAAAGCGGCAGTTTTGATTTCTATCCTGTAACCCGGATCCTGAAACGATCAAATTCCCCCGTGGCAGCATCGATTTGCTGATTGACCCTGGTGACGTTTGACGAGCGTGAGCCGCGCTCCAGGGCTTCTGCCAGGGTGTCCAGTTTAATTTGTGGTCCTTCGGCAACCACTTCCACATCCCCATTGAAGCGGTTTCGCACCCAGCCATTCAGCGCCAACCGGTTGGCGCATTCCAGGACGTAATATCTAAATCCAACTCCCTGGACCCTTCCCTGCACGGTAGCGTGTAATCGTTTGTTTTCGTCCATAAAATGCTCAAATTTGTGGTTTACTTTGGTTGATCGAACGAAGTTCGATTTAATAATATTGAATGGCAGGCCATTCAATATTATTTGTTCCCTGCGATTATTTTGGCTTCACGTTTTCTGCGTCTGCGAGTATCAATCGCGATCATCAGCAGCGCGGGGAGGCTTACTACGACCGCGATGATTGCCAATCCGATCAGTCCCTCGCTCTCTACCGTAGGCGGTGCCTGGTTAAAGTGAGCTTTGTGCCAGTTTGTCTCCAGGGCGGTTAACGAAATTCCCAGGCTGACCTGCACACCCTGCTCGCATGCATATCCCTGGTTGTAGGCCTCAATCAGTGACTCCAACCCGATCTTTCCGTATTCCTGGAAAATATACCGCACGAGCGACTCAGATTGAGCATAAGCGACGGCTGCTTCACTGCCGGTGCGAGGGAAAGCATTGCACAACTGGCTGAAAGCAAACAGCCTGTGATCCTGTTGGGCGCGCACTACCTGCGACCAATCCGTGCTCTGGATGCGCTCCGAGAGCAAGCTGATCCCTTCATTCAGCCAGGCAGGCAGATTGGCATAGTTTTCGCCCAATCGCAAATACAAACGAATGTGGGTGACCTCATGAGGGATGGTGCTTTCTGTTTCAAAGCGTTCGTCGTACTCACCGGATATCACGGTGAAAACATGCCCCAACGCAGGATCAGCGTGACCGCTTGCCCAATTAATTCCGCTGGTTTCCAATGCGGTTTGCATCGCGTTTGAGGAGGGATAAACAAAAATATCCAGCGAATCGGGAATTGGGAGGGAAAGGTACTGCTCAAAACGATCGTAGGAACTATCGACCGCGTCGAGGACCGCCTGCCCAAAAGCAGGATCACCTTCTACCCAGAACACCCGGTAATTTTCAGGGCTATCCAAAGTTTGCCATGTGTAGCGGTTATCGCTGTATTGGTAAGTATAAATTCCACTTTCAACCTGTCCGCCATTTTCCATGTGTGCAATGAACCAGTAGCTGATCTCAATGAAGGGTGCAAAGCTGTCCTGCTGGTTGATCTGGTAGACAACCGTGAGGTGATTTCCATCGCTGACCGAAACCGGCAGCACAATTGAACTCCGGCCCTGTGGTTGGAAGACAAGCTCAAGGTTGGTGATCGGTTGGTTGGTGGTGATCTCGGCCTGAAAGCTGAGCTGTTCGCTGAAAATGTGACTGGCGCTGACTTCGCCGAAATTGACCTCCGCCTGGGCGGATGCCGCGCCAACCGAAATGAAGATCAGGATTAACAGCAGACCAGATCGAGAAACGCGGAGCAATTTTATGTCCCTCCCAGAAATGCGATCAGCGGTGTGAGGGTCAGCGGGCTGAGAATTGTGGAGGCAGCCACAACCGTTGAGACAAATGCGGGCCGGACATCAAATTCAGATGCCAGGATGATCGCCATCACTGCAGTAGGCATTGAGGCTTCGGTTACACCTGCCTGCAGGGCTGGGCCTTCTAACATGAATAATAAGCTCGTCGCATAAGCAATGATTGGTCCAAGCACCAGGCGGATTCCGGCTGCCAGCCCAATAGTGGATAAGCGGCCTTCGATTTTAGCGCTGCCCAGCTGCATTCCTAACATCACCAGCATTGCCGGGATTGCGCCGGCCCCCAGCGTATCAACCGCCCGTCCCAGGGCAATTGGCAGCTGCCAATTGGTGAGATTAAAAACTATACCTATCAGCAGGGCATATAAGGTGGGGAACCTGAGCAGGTTGAGCAGCGCCTCTTTCAGCGATGCCTTACCCATTGAGGCGATTGCCACTCCCAGGGTGTAGATCATCGTTGCTGAGCACACAAAATAGATGCTGGCATAGGCTAAAGCTTCTTTCCCAAAGGTGAAGCCATTCAGGGACAACCCATAATTCCCGGCGTTGGTAAACATTGTGGTCAGCAAGATAGCGACAATTGTTTTACGGTCAAATTTGAACAGCCTGGTGATCAGGAATGTAACCAGGCCGACAACGATCGTGGAACTCACTGCGAAACCGACAATCTGCAAGACAGCGGATTGTTCCAGCTCGCTGGAGGAGATCAGCTGGAAGACCAGCGCGGGGCTGAAAATATAAAAGATCACCTTGGATATCGTTTTCGTGTCAAGGTTCATCGTTTTGGCCAGCAGATAGCCAGCCGCAGCGCACAGCAAGATTGGGAGCAGATTGGTGCTGAATAAAGTGAGTAAATTGGTCACGCTGCGGAGTCCTCGTCTTCTTCAGGGCGGATCATATCTTCCAGGTCTTCTTCTTCAAGATCAAGCAGGTTGAAATCATCACTCATATTGCTGAATTCTATGTTTTCGAGGGCATCCTCGATCAGATCGAGTTCGTCTTCATCCTCAGTTTCTTCCAGCATGCTTTCAATGGCGCGGCGGGCTTCATCCCCGCCTATTTCAGATAACGCCCATACCGCCGCCATACGGACTTCATCATCCGGGTCCTGCAGGTGTTCGACCAGGTGCCCAACGGCTTTGCCCGCAGATAGTTCACCAGCAGCCTGGACTGCCCTCAGCCGCACCAGGTTGTCAGAGTGGTCGATATGCTCAATCACCATCGGGATCCACTGTGGGTTGGCGGACCGCCCCATCGCGATCAGTGCGCTGATCATCCATTCATCGTTATCTCTCTGGTACGCTTGCTCGATCAGCTCGGTGACTTCGGGGAGGCTCCCATATCCCAAAGCTTCCAGGGCGGCGCAGCGCAGCCTCATTGGGAAAGGCTCTTCGTTGGTCTCCAGCAGTTTCTCAACCACTTCAGCGCCCCGGCTCTCGCTGATCTCTTCAAGTTCAGCCAGGAAAACAAATTTCCCCAGGCCTCTGGCGGCCTGTGCACGCGTTTCCAGGTTGCTGTCATTTTCCATGATCTCGATAAACAACGAGATCAACTCCGGAGTTTCAGATTCCCACAATGAGCGGATCGCCAGCTGGCGCACGCGGGAAAGCGGATCAGAGAGACCGAGCATTGAAACGGCTTCAAATGAAACCAGATAGTTGCTCTCAGAGAGCAGCTCTAAGTCTTCCAGCAGTCCTTCTCGTCTCTCCGGGGTCAGTTCCGGCCATAAAGCTGTCAGCCGGGTTAAATCTTCACCGTGCAGGTCAGAGAAGCGGTAGAGTAAGCGTGCCGGGAAAGGGGTATCCTGTTCCAGGAGCGCATCAACAACTTCCTGAAATTCGATCTCTGGTCGTCCGGTGGGATTCTCTGATAATTCTGTCATCTTTTTCCTTAGGGGGCTGGGGGAAGCAGCTCGACTGGATTGATGAAGTCCTGTACATTGACATAGACCATTAACACGACGACCAATACGAGACCGATCATATTCATCACATAATGGAAATTAATCGGGACGCGTTTACGGGTGATCATCTCGGGGATCGCCAGCAGAATCTTTCCCCCGTCAAACAATGGGATCGGCACGAGATTGATCAATCCGAGTGAGATCGATACCATCACCACAAACATCCAGGTATTGGCTCCATCGGGGATATCTTGCTGCACCTCGTCCATCTCAACGGCTGTATCGAATGTGTCATACATCCCTTTGAAACCCACAAAGCGCACGGATGTTGAGGCGATGCTTTTCACCTGGTAGCCAATCAATTCTACGCTGCCGGTGATTGAGTTGAGGATTGTCGCTGGTTCGATTAACCCGATCCCCATCGGTCCTTCATCGATGGGATGCTCCGCGCGGGGCACCAGCCATACGGTGAGTTCGGTTTCATCTCTGAGCAGGGTGAGCTTGGTCTCAATACCCTTGTTTTGAGAAATTTCCTGGGTGAGGTCATTGCCGTTGATCACCTCGATGTCATTCACCGCCAGAATATAATCCCCGGGCAGCATTTCAGCCGCCGCCGCAGGTGTTCCGGGGACTACGTCAGTTACGATGATGTGCTCCAGGTCTGAGCCGCTCTGGTAGGTGAGCGTCGCCAGGATCACCACCGCGGCAAGCAGGTTCATCGCCGGACCGGCGAGATAAACAAAGATGCGCTTCCAGGGGGCGGCGGCAAACAACTCATCAGGGATTTCTTCGTCGCCTGGGCGTTCTTTGGGACGGACAAACCCGCCCAACGGGATCCAGTTCAGCGTGAACTTGGTTCCTTTATAGGTAAATAAGGTCAGCGCACGCGGCGGAAAGCCGATCCCAAATTCCTGGATGGGGATCCCCACCAGTTTGGCAGCAGCAAAATGCCCCAATTCATGGATCAAGATTAAGAACGCGATGGCAGCGATGAAGTAAAGTGTGGTCATAAATTCTCCAATCTACGGAAAACAATAAGTTTAGGATTAATTTTACGGCATATTGTAAACAATCTGCCGCGCCATTGGTTGATCAGGATTAATTATATCCTGTTGTGCCTCTCGGTGGGGAGCTTCTTATAAAATTTTTATCTGTTAATCAGATTGGTCATCCCGCTAATCAATCAGCATGGCCGGTCCACCCGGGGATGCCTGGAGTACCTGAAGCACGCCAGGGAGGGTCTGCAGTCGCGTGCTGACTTCTTCGGCGTGTGCCGCCAGGGTGAGCACGTGCACGTTTGGCCCGGCGTCGATCGTGTAGCAGACCGGCAGTCCTGCTTTCCGCCAACCTGCCGCGGCAGCCATTACCGCCAATGTGCCCGGCAGCCAATACAGCAGCCGCGGATCCGAGGTCATCATCACGCCGTGCATCATGTTGGAATCCTGCTCGACGATATCGGCAAGGGCCTCAAAATCTTTTTCCATGATCGCTGCCCGGCAGAGGTCTAAACGTCGCCCGGCATCTGCCACCCGGGTCTCCTGCAGCGGACTGCTGTCTGCCAGGGCATGCCCCCCGGTCGAGCCGGTGGCTTTGTGCTCCCGGCTGACGATCGCCACGCAGTCAACGACCGCCCAGTGTTCTGGCTGGGCAATGGTGAAGGCGTAGGAGCTCTCGTGATCTGTGCCGGGGAGCCATTCGACGAACCCGCCGGGCACCGAACGGCTGGCTGAGCCTGATCCGGAGCGCGCCAGGGCCGATAATTCGGCTTCGCTGAGCGTCAACCCTGCCGCTGCTGTGCTGGCCAACGCCAGGGCAGCGAAGGCTGAGGCTGAGGAGGCGATCCCCGAGCCGGTTGGGAAGTTATTTTCACTGGTCACCTGCGCATAGCCAATTGCACCGGCCAGGGCACGAACCCGCTCAAGCATCTCCGAAACGCGGCTGAGACCGGCCCCGCGGACAGGATGCCCGTTGAGGGTCAGCGAATCGGCAGAGTATTCCGGGGAAAATTCCACCGTGGTGCGTGTTTCAAGCCCGGCCAGGTTCATCGAGAGCGAACCATTGGCCGGGATACGCAGGGCGTGGTCCTGGTTGCCCCAGTATTTGATAAAGGCAATGTTGGGGTGGGCGATGGCGGATGCAGTAGATTCTTTCTTCATGGGGTGTAGTTTACCATTATTTGATATCAATCGTTCTTGAAATTGTCATACACAATTAAGTTATAATCGGTCATCGACCACTTCCAGGAGAAAGATCCATGACCCAAAAAATCCGTCCAATCGGGATTGTCAAATCGGTGCAAATTCAGCCTCAGGGGATGAAGGTAAAAACACCCACGGGAGTGATTTATGACGTTTCCCGCCGCAAGGTGGTCGCTCAATTGGGGATCACGCCGGAAGGGGTTGTCGCAAAAGGGAAGGACGGCAAGCCGATTCTCGACATCCATCACAAACTCCATCCAAATACTCATCACCGCCCGGGAAATGAAATCTCGATTGGATTCACCGCCCATTACAAAGCGATGCGCTATCGTTTTGGCGATCACATGGTGCTTGGCAGCGCCGGCGAAAATATAATCATCAAATTTTCGGATGAGGTCTGGCTCGACGCTTTAGGTAAGCATCTGCTCTTTGAAAACCCGGTCAGCGGCGGAAGTACACTGCTGGACGTCAACGGTGTGGCAAAACCCTGTGTGCCGTTCAGCCATTTTGCGGCGACCAGCCCGTATACCAAGCTGCCATCTGCGAAGCTCAAAGAAGTGGTCCGTTTTCTCGATAACGGCCGCCGCGGCTTCCTGCTCAGTCTAAACGCATCCCAGGAGAAAGCGCTGATCCATCCTGGGGACCAGGTCTTTGTGGTGAGGATTTAGTCTGACCGGAGCAGCCCCATTTTTCTACAAAATGTGTTACCTATCTGTCCGGTCAAGACAATTTAGGGTAGGGTGGTAAATTTCCAAGATATTGGAGAATTCCCCAGGGAAAGAGTAAATCAACAAAAAACGCCAACCCGCATGGGTTGGCGTATCTAAAAAGTTTCCACTCTTCGGCAGCCAGACCATCATAACTGATTGAAACCAGTTTTAGATTCGCGGCTTTGCGCCGCCAGCTTTCGCTGACTTTACCTTTTTCGGCAGCCCGGCCATCTTAGGTCAAAAAATCACTAAGGTCCTGGGCTTTGCGTCCCTGGCTCACACCAGGTTTGCCCTTTCGGCGGCCTGATGATCTAAACCGTAGGTGCTTTTGGTTGATCTCAGGCTTTGCTCCCTCGGCTTTCGCACGAGTTCACCTTTTCGGAGTGGATTTTAATTATCGCGCTTCATGCATCGCGAGTCAAATTAATGAAATATTTCACAGATTGTCAGCCAGCTAGGCTGCCATGCTGACCTTGCTGCGTTTGCTGTCCCTGCCGCGTGCTTTGGCATCCAGGATGCGTTTGCGCAGGCGTAGGTTGTCCGGGGTGACTTCCAGCAGTTCGTCATCGGCGAGATATTCGATGCACTCGTCGAGGCTCATATCTTTGGGAGTGGTCAGGCGGACTTCAATATCGCGGACTGATTGGCGCATGTTGGTCAGGTGTTTGGTCTTGCACACGTTGACATCCAGGTCGCCGGGGCGCTGGTTCTCGCCAACCACCATTCCGGTGTAGACCTCAGTTCCGGGGGAAACGAACAGCGCACCGCGTTCCTCAGCATTTTTCAAACCAAAGGTGGTGGTTGTGCCCGGTTCCCAGGCAACCAGCGAACCGCGCGAGCGGGAGGCGATCTCTCCGACAATTGGGCCATAGCCGTGGAACAGGGTGTTCATCACGCCCAGTCCGCGGGTGGCAGTCAGGAATTGATAGCGGAAGCCGAGCATCCCGCGGGTGGGGACGACAAAGGTCAGCAGGGTGGTGCCGGACGAGGACTCAACCATGTCTTTCAATTCGCCGCGGCGTTTGCTGAGCATTTCAATCACCGTGCCAACCAGTTCCTGGCTGATCTCGATATGGACCTGCTCAAAAGGCTCTTGACGCTTACCATCTTCGCCGGTGATCATAATTACCTCAGGGCGGGAGACCTGCAGTTCATAGCCCTCGCGGCGCATCGTCTCGATCAGGATTGCGAGATGCAGTTCGCCGCGGCCGGAAACAATAAAGGTATCGGCGCTCTTGGTTTCTTCAACCCGCAGCGAGACGTTGTTCTTCAGTTCGTCAAATAAGCGTTCTCTGATCTTGCGGGAAGTTGACCAGCGTCCCTCGCGCCCGGTAAAGGGAGAGGTATTTACCCCAAAAGCCATCCGCACGGTCGGTTCTTCAACTTTGATCGTGGGGAGCGCTTCTGGGAATTCAGGGTCAGCCAGGGTTTCACCAATCGAGATGCTTTCCAACCCGGCAATGGCGACAATGTCGCCTGCCTGGGCATGATCAATTTCATTGCGCTGCAGTCCGTCGAAGACATACAGGTAGCGGATGCTTTCCGGCAGGATAGTGCCTTCGGTATCGATGCGGGCGACAGATTGCCCGACGTTGATCTCTCCGGAATAGATCCGCCCGATGGCGGTCATCCCCCGGTAGTTGTCGTAATCTAAATTGGTGACCAGCATCTTCAGCGGGGCTTCAAGGTCAACGCTCGGGGCCGGGATCTCATTCAGGATCGTTTCATATAAAGGCTGCAGGTCGGGACCCATTTCCGTGGTCATGCTCGCTTTTTGGGTGGTCGCGACGGCATACACCACCGGGAACTCAGCCTGCTCGTCGGTGGCGCCCAATTCAATGAACAGGTCGAAGGTCTCGTTGAGCACCCGTTCGGGGTCGGCGTCTCTGCGGTCGATCTTATTGATCACCACAATCGCCTTATGTCCCAGCTCGAGGGCTTTCTTGAGTACGAAGCGGGTCTGGGGGCGGGGGCCTTCAGCAGCGTCAACCAGCAGCAGTACGCCGTCGACCATGTTGAGCACCCGCTCGACCTCGCCGCCAAAATCGGCATGTCCGGGGGTGTCAACGATATTGATCTTGACCCGTTTGCCGGTCTTTGGGTCGGGGATGTGGACTGCGGTGTTCTTTGCCAGGATGGTGATGCCGCGCTCGCGCTCTAAATCATTTGAGTCCATTACCCGCTCAACGACCTGCTGGTTCTCTCGGAAGACCTGGGCCTGGCGCAGTAGACCGTCTACCAGGGTGGTCTTGCCGTGGTCAACATGGGCGATAATGGCGATATTTCGAATATCAGTACGTACTGTTTGCATAATTCCTCTACACTTCACAAAAAAAATCCGACCACAGTAGGCCGAATTGGTAAATATAACCTGTCAATCTTATCAGACAAATGGCTTAAAAGACAGGGTTTGTCAGACCGGTTTTTCATCCTTTGATCTACGTCATCCCGAGCGTCCGAAGGGATCATGATGAAGTTTGAAATTAATTCCGGCAGATTCTAACGTGATGCTTATAATGATTCTTCCAGCTCTCGCTGC